>JADFGB010000216.1 GCA_022567875.1 Bacteroidota bacterium
ATTGAAAATGCAAGATTGTACAAATCAGAAACAGAAAAACTGAAAATTGAAAAAGAATTAGATCTCGCAAGAAATATTCAACAGGGACTTTTACCAAAATGTATGCCCGAAGTTGAAGGATTTGATGTATGCGGTGAAATGATCCCTGCTATGAAAATAGGCGGAGATTATTTCGATCTTATTACTGTAGATAATGATAAATCAAAGCTCTATGTTATTGTAGGTGATGTTTCAGGTAAAGGATTACCGGCATCTTTGTATATGACAAAGGTTCAAACAATGTTTCAATTTGCGTGCACATCAGATAAATCACCAAAAGAAATACTTACTGAGATAAATAGAAAAATTTATAATTCAATTGAAAGAAATTCATTTATAACTATATCCCTTGGGTTATTTGATTACAACAAAAAAACATTAACTTTTTGTCGTGCCGGACATATGCCGCTGTACGTTTCTAAAGACGGTAAAATTGAAAAATATCAAAGCCAGGGTCTAGGCGTAGGATTAGACAAAGGTGAACTGTTTGAAAAAACTCTCGTGCAGGATGAGATACCAATAAATAGTGGAGAATCTTTTGCATTTTTTTCAGACGGTATAACAGAAGCAATGAATGAACAAACCGAACTTTTTAATGATGTCAGACTTAAAACTATTCTTCATAAAATTTCAAATAGTACCGCAACCGAACAGGTAAACACAATATTTAATTCAGTTAAAAAATTCCGGGGTAATGCCGAGCCTAATGATGATATGACCTTGGTCGTAGTGAAAGTAAAGTAAAATCTTTAGATGAAATCTCTAATTTTTTACATCATTCCGGATTTCTTAATTTTTAAGTTTATCCAGTCATTTCCTTTTTTTACTTTTATTTCAGTTGGCTCTATTAGTCCACGGTAGACGTATTCACCTTTAACTTTCAATGTTTTAGTCATATAATCTGCAAATGTATCTCCTGCGGTTCTAATAATCCAAAGCTTAGTACTGTCAATTGGTTGGTCTAATAAAACAGCAATTGGGTAGTTTTGTTTTGCACAAATTATTGCACAATCTTTAACAAAACCGCTCTTCGGCAAGTGATGATCTATACCCACATTTTCTATATTAAAAGCATAACAGTGAGCACAAATTAATTTCCCGGAGATTTCAATAATGTCTCCTTCTTTAAGATTTTCGTAGCTTTTACTTGCAGGTTGTTTTAAATCTTGTTTGTGCTGACTACAATTGAATGAGAATATAGTTATTAAAAATACTAATAAGTTATAAATTGTTTTTTTCATTTGGATTTTTTAAAGTTTTGGAAATATATTAAAAAAAAGAGATATGTAAACACATACCTCTTCTTTCTTTTATCCATAATACATGATTTTTACATCATATAAGAAATTTTAACTTCTGTCCATTTCTTACCGTTTTTTACTTCTAATTTATTAACGATAAGTACACCGTGCAAAACTTTACCTTGTATTCTGGCATTTTTTGCCATTTGCTGGGAAAGTTGTCCTGCAGGTACAGCTAATATTAACATTTTTCCTTCTTCGGTAAGAATACCAACAGGGATACCCATACTTGCACAAGCTGTTGCACAAGCCTTAACTTTCATAGGTTTTCCATCCATGCCTTTAACCATGTGGTCGTTACTGGCGTTCATCTTAGGCATCATGGAATAGCATTTACTGTCAACAAGTTTACCGCTGAATGTTTTATCACCCTTGGCGCTAGTAGTAAGAGTAAAAGCCAGAGTAGTTGCAATCATTACAGCAAAAACAATTATTTTTTTCATAGTATTATCCTTATAATTAATTGATAAAGAAATTATTGATTAACTGAAATTAATATCATACTAAAAAGAGAAAATTAATGTCGTGTTTGCGACAAAACAAAAATTGAATTAAGAGTAAAATAGTAAAAAATTTTATTAAAATAAGTAATGTACTAATTTTAAGAAAATCGTTTTAGAATGAATTTTAATAACATAATGATAGTTTACCAAACCCAAATCGTAGAAGAAATAGAAAAACGGTTCTCGGAGGCAGACAATCTTGAAAAAACGATAGATGAAAGTTTAAATAAAGCAGAAATGTTAAGGCAAAGTATTTTAAAACAGGCATTTGAAGGGAAACTGGTATAATTAACTGATTGCACCAAGAAGGGAATTGGATGGAAATTACAACGGAGTTGACGTGTTTTTTTGACTCAGCTATAATTAAGCGTGTTTAATTATAATAACCTAAAAGATAAAAAGCCCACTAAGAATATTTATAATGGAGTTTATTGGTTTAAGTTAAAATAAGATTTTGCTTATTTTAATTAAATGAGTTAACTTAAAATAAGAGATTAACTAATTTTAACTAAAATTAACAAAAACAGTGAAAATAGAAGAATTTAAAGCCGGCAGGTTTAGGCAGGAATATAAATACAAAAGTTTCGTTCCCAATAAGGTAAACCAGGAATGGATCTGGAATGACCCTAAAATTAATTCGCTTCTTTCAGAGGCGGACCTGAATCTTGGAAATCTCAACGCTTTTTCATTATACATTCCGGATGTGGATGTTTTTATAAGGATGCACCTTGTAAAGGAAGCAACAAAATCGAGCCGCATAGAAGGAACACAAACGGAAATGGAAGATGCATTATTAAAAGATAATGAGATACAACCTGGAAAAAGAGATGACTGGAAAGAAGTGCAGAATTACATTCAGGCAATGAATCACTCGATTTCAAATCTTAAAACACTCCCGGTTTCTACCCGAATGCTAAAGGAAGCTCACAGAATTTTAATGCAGAGTGTGAGGGGAGAAAATAAAACTCCGGGCGAATTCAGAACAAGTCAGAACTGGGTTGGAGGTGCAACTATTAATGATGCTCTGTTTATTCCTCCCCCACAAAGCGAAGTTAATGAGTTGATGGGAGATCTGGAAAATTTTTTACACAACGAAAACATAGACGTTCCACCATTAATAAAAGCGGCTATCAGTCATTACCAGTTTGAAACTATCCATCCCTTCCTTGACGGCAATGGACGAATAGGAAGATTGTTGATTACATTGTACATGGTAGGCGTAGGCGTACTGCAGAAACCAACACTTTATCTTTCGGATTACTTTGAAAAATACAGAACTATTTATTATGATAATCTCAACCTGGTAAGACTTAAAAATGATTTGGTTCAGTGGATTAAATTTTTTCTGGTGGCTGTTATAGAAACAAGTAAAAATGGAATTGAAACATTCCAGGGTATTCTAAAATTAAAAGAAAATATCGAGAATGAAAGAATTATAAAACTAGGTAAAAAAATTCCAAATGCCCGTAAAGTAATAAAGAAGTTATATTCGGAACCAATAATATCGGCAAATGGAATTGTAAATTTTCTAAATGTAACACCAGCAACTGCAAATTCACTTATTCAGGATTTCGTAAATCTTGGTATTCTTAATGAGATTACAGGCGGAAGAAGGGATCGACTCTTTGCATTTACTGAGTATATGAATTTATTTACAAAGAAAACTAAAATATGACAACTGCAACAATAGTACAA
>JADFGB010000217.1 GCA_022567875.1 Bacteroidota bacterium
AAAAACTTTGTTGTATTTATCATTATAATTTCAGCAATTAAATTAATGGTTGATTCTTTCTTTCTTAATATGATAACGGAAAATATAGCCTTCCTTCAGCACAGTTTCTTTATGGATTATTTATTAGTGCTTACTGAGTTTGTAATTTTTTTAGTCCTATTTACTTTTGCTGTTTGGTATATCAATAAATTGATTTCAATTGAAACAAGAATAAGGGATGTATTTGCTATAATTACTTATTCTTTTATACCAAGTATTTTTGCACTAGTATCTTTGTTCTTAGTTGAAATAATTCTGTTCGGCAGCTTTTTATTTTCTGTGAACCCATCCCCTTTAATCATCAAACCGATGCTTGCTTATACGCTTTTGGTTCTTGAAATTTTAGTGATTCTTTGGAGCGCATTCTTACTTGCATTAGGATTTTATACACAAACTAAATTAAAGTTATATTCAATAATTTTATCAGTAATATTTTTTTCCTTGCTACTTCTTATTTTATATAAAACACCTTTTGCTATTTTATGATTATAAATTTATATTTTTTTAATTAATTGTTTAATGATTTGATGAATAATAAAGACATATTTGAAAGAGAGAGAATCTCATTCCTTCCTACTTATAAAAGAATACCTATTGAAATTAATAAAGGCCAAGGAGTTTATTTATTTGATAAAGAAAATAATCGCTATCTCGATTTTATGACGGGCTTGGGTGTTAATGCACTTGGGTATGCTCATCCCAAAATAATAGAAGCCGTAACAAATCAGATAAATAAATTCTCACATCTCTCAAATTTTTTTATAACAAATGTGCAGGCAGTTTTTGCTGAAAAGCTTTTAGAGTTTGCAGGAATGGATAAATTATATTTTACAAACAGTGGTACCGAAGCAATTGAAGGCACAATAAAATTAATTAGAATGCTGAATGGACCAGACAAAAAAATATTCAGCTTAACCAACTCTTTTCACGGAAGAACTTACGGTTCACTTAGTCTGACAGCAAGAGAAAACCATAGAAAAGGATTTGAACCCTTTCTGCCTAATATCGAACAAATAAACTTTGATGATGTAAATGACCTTCTGTTAAAAATTGACGATAATACTGCAGCTGTTTTTATAGAATTCATTCAAGGAGAAGGCGGTGTACAGCCTGTAAGCAGAGAATTTGTTGAGCAACTCTTTTCTCTTAAAGAAAAATTTAATTTTTTAATTGTTGCAGATGAAATACAAACAGGTATGGGAAGAACAGGTTTAAATTATGCTTTTCAACATTATAAAATAGAACCTGATGTTGTGGTTGTAGCTAAGGCAATAGGTGGTGGATTACCTATTGGCGCTTTTATGGTAAAAAGATCATTTAAAAGATGTTATTGCATTAGGTAAACACGGAACAACTTTTGGTGGAAATCCTGTTGCTTGTGCTTCTGGTATTGCAGTGCTTGATTTTATAAATGATAATCAGATAGTTCAAAAAGTAGAAAAATTAGGTAATTATTTCTTTTCCGAATTAAATAAATTAGGTCATAAATACCCGGAATTAATTTCAGAAATACGCGGCAAAGGATTTATGATTGGCATTGAAATGAAAAATTACGGAAATAAATTAGTTGAGCAGCTTAGAAATGAAAAGATATTAGTAAATCTAACGGCAGTTAACGTGATCCGATTGCTGCCTCCTTTAATTGTGGAGCAAGCTCATTTAGATATTTTTCTAAATCATTTTGAAAAAATAATAAATAAATTATAATTTTTTATACTATAATATTCTTTCGTTAATATTTTTTATTCTAATAAATAGAAGAAATTATATGATATAGCTTATGTTAATTATACTATAAAAAATTTAAACAAAAATAGAAGCATCTTTTGGGAGCAAGTACTATAGAGATAAATTCAATGTTGATAATTAGGTAAAGTTATATATTGTTTTAAGAGTAAATTTGTATTCATAGAAAATTATATTTACAGTTATAATATTAAAATAATAAATCATAAATATATAAAATTGGATTGTTCCTTTTTATTATTTAGTTATTTACATTTAGAGGGTAAATTCAATCAAAAAATTACTCTATGAAAATAAAAGAAAAAGAATTTGAGATAATACTTCAGGAATTAAAGGACCTAGCTCACCAGCTTGGAGCTGTTGTTAGATTTGAAAAGGGTGACTTTAAGGGAGGATATTGTCTTTTAAAAGAAAGTAAAATTATCGTAATAAATAAAATGGCTAATTACCAGAGAAAAGTTATGATTCTTGCAGCTGCTTTAAAAGAATTGGGTATAGAAGAAATGTATTTATCACCAAAAATAAGAGAAGTTATTGATGAAATGGTGGGGACAATATGAATATCCTTATAATTAACGGGCCCAATTTAAATCTTCTTGGTAAAAGAGACGTATCAAAATACGGTAAGCTGAGCTTAAATGATATTGAAGAAAAATTAAAAAGAGAATTTCCAAGTGCTGGGTTTACCTTTTTTCAAAGCAACCACGAAGGCGAGATAATTGATAAAATTCAAAATTCAGAGAGTGACTTTAACGCTATCGTCATAAATCCTGGCGGGTATGCACATACATCCGTAGCTATTAGAGACGCACTTGCAGAGGTGAAATTATTTAAGATAGAAGTACATCTTTCCAATCTTTCAAAAAGAGAAAATTTCAGACAGAATTTGATTACAGCTTCTGCCTGTGACGGTTACATTTCGGGATTTAAAGAAGAAAGTTATTCAGCAGCTGTACACTTAATTGAAAAATATTTGAATGTAAAAGGATAAGCTAAATGATTAAAGCAGTGATATTCGATCTTGACAACACGCTTGTGGATTTTATGAAAATGAAACGTCTTTCAATAGAAGGAGCAATACCAGCAATGTGCGACGCGGGACTAGATTTATCGCCTGAAGAAGCAAACAAAATTATTGAAGAGATTTATACTGAGAAGGGTATGGAATATCAAAAAGTATTTGATCTATTCCTGCAGCGTGTTCTTAAAAAAGTAGACTACAAAATACTCTCCGCCGGTATTGTTGCATACAGAAGAGCGCGTGAAGCAGCACTTACGCCGTATCCGCACGTTTATCCCACATTAAATAAGCTTCTTAAAATGGGCATAAAGATGGGCATCTTATCCGATGCACCAACGAAAGAAGCCTGGCTGCGTTTGGCGTATTTAAATTTTCACCACATAGTTGATGCGGTTGTAACTTCCGAAGATACGGGAAAGATAAAACCTGCACCCGAACCGTTCAGGGCAATTCTTAAAAAACTTGACGTAACGCCTGAGGAATCATTGATGGTGGGGGATTGGGCTGAGCGGGATATTCTCGGTGCAAAAAATGTTGGTATGAAAACAGCATTTGCGAAATACGGAGATACATTCGACACAAAACAGCACGATGCCGATTATGAACTTAACGATATTAGCGAGTTGATTGGCATCATAGAAAAAGAAAACGTTTAATTAACAATTCACTTTTCATAGTCATTTCAGATCCGATGAAAACATAAAAAAATAATTACACACCGGCTTCAGC
>JADFGB010000218.1 GCA_022567875.1 Bacteroidota bacterium
GAACCCTTATGTTCCGGCAGTTCTTCTTTTACTATATCCACCAAGTAATGGTTTCCTACATACGCCTCTACACATCCTTTTGAACCGCATTTGCATAACCTACCTTCATAATCAATACTGATATGACCTAACTCACCCGCTGCTCCAAAATCACCTTGATAAATTTTACGGTTTAATATCAGTCCGCCTCCTACCCCTGTACCAAGTGTGACCAAAGCAAATGAATTAAATTCTTTACCTGCACCGTAAAGCATTTCACCAATTGCGGCAGCATTGGCATCGTTGTCAATAAAAACAGGCAGATTAAATTCTTTCTTAACAATATCAACCACATTAACAACATCCCAACCCGGTATATTGGGCGGATAAGATACAGTGCCGTTTTTAGAGGAAACAGAGCCTGCAGCTCCAATCCCAATACCTATAATATTTAATTCATTTTGGGATATTGTTTCTTTAATTCCTTTTTTTAATTGTGACATTACTTCATCCGGACCGCCTTCTCTGTTGGTAGGAACCATTGTGCTGAAAATTATTTCCCCTGTATCTGAGACAATTCCCAATTTTATATTTGTTCCTCCTATATCCACACCGAGGGCATATTTTTCTTTGTCCATAAAATTATTTTTTTAATTGAAAAATAATCATATTTGTACAGGATTGAAATTGATATGTGTAAATTTTTAAAGAAAAGTTATTGCTGCCTATTCTTAAAAATGGTAGTGGATACTAAAACAAATGTTTTTTTTAGATAGCCATTTAAAACATTTACATATCGCTTGTCATTATAAGAAACGGTTTATCGTGGAAACTTGTATAATTTGGTCTTAATCTTTTTGTATTGTAATACTTTTCGACATCTACTAATTTTTTATAGGTAGTTACAATTTTTAGGTCTTCGTTCCCGTATTTACCTTTTTTTAGCGTTACTAATTTTCCGGTTACACCCTTTAAGATAAGATCCAAAGCCAAATTTCCGTAAGCCATAGGAACGATAGAATCTAATGCATCGGGTACACCGCTTCTTACCAAATATCCCAATCTTTGGTTAATTACATTTATTCTTTTACCGTTATTAAACTTTGGGGAAAGTTCTTTAAGCTCGGCAGAGATTAGATCCCCAATACCGCCGAGTTTTTTGTGACCAAACATATCCGTAGTCTGGTCTTCAAAAATCATTTCACCACCTTCGTACGTAGCTCCTTCTGAAACCAAAACAACTGAATACTTACTTGGATTTGTGTACCTGTCTTCTACTAAAAGTTCCGTAAGTCTTTCAATATTAAATTTATATTCTGGAATTATGCACCTGTTAGAAGCGCCTGCCATTGTAGGAAGCAGTGCAGAAAATCCGGCGTATCTACCGAAGACCTCTATCACTAAAAATCTTTCGTGTGAACCGGCTGTAGTTCTTAGGTTGTGTGTCATTTCAATGGTTCGCGTTACGCAGGTACTGAAACCGATGCAGTAATCGGTTCCGGGAACATCATTGTCCATTGTCTTCGGTATTGCAACTACTTTAACGCCAAGATCGTGAAGATGAACACCGTAACTTAAAGTATCGTCTCCGCCTATTGGTATCAAATAATCAATACCCAAAAAATCTAAATTTTTTAAAACTTCGTTTGTGAGATCGTTCATATCTTCTTTATAAACTTCTCGTAAATGATGAGGAACATTTTTTGCGGGTATTGAACTTACTCTTGTTCTCGAAGTGTGCAGAAATGTTCCGCCTGTTCTTCCTGTTCTATTTACTATTTCTTCTGTTAATATTAATATGTTTTCGCTGTTATCCGCATCTTTTTCCCTGATAATATCAACCAAACCTCCCCAACCCCGTTTGATGCCTATAACTTCATATCCTTCCCTCAAAGCTCTGATTGTTATTGCCCTGATTGCCGGGTTGAGCCCCGGTACATCTCCGCCGCCGGTTAATATTCCAATTCTACCTTTTATTTTTTTAATATTACTCATTTGCTCTTATCAGTTTGATCTAAAATTTTTGTAAAAATTAATTAGTATAATTTAAACTTATAATTTTAAGTTCTTCCGGATAATCAATATTACCAAATGGAGTATCAATTACAGGTTTGGCATAAAGCTCTAATTGAGTGAGTGTGTTTTTTTGTCGCGTAAGATTAAACACTAGATTAATTATGCTTTCATATTCTTTATCTCTTATAAATTTTATAAGATTAAATTTAATACTTACAGGAATATAAGAGATTTCTTTGTCCCCTGGTATATTTATTGGAGATAAAATATTTCCTGTAATAGCTTCTCTACCATTTAACAATAACCGCCATGGAAAGGAACTAATTTTAAAATCATATTTTGAGGATGCAGTGTTTTCAGCATTAGGATTTTTTACTTCAACATTCACAACAAATTTAAGCAGCATTTCTCCCTTAATAAATGAAGTTGAAAGTTTCAGTACATCCAAAGAACTTAAATCTTTAATCGATGTTTTGTCAGTGAAAGTTAGTCCTCCAAGTGTAATTGACTCAATATTAGCAAGCCTGAATTGTAACCTGGATAAATTAGTTATTTCTTTTACAACGCCACATCCGGCAAATACAAAAGCAAAGGTTAAAATAAAAAAAGTTTTTCTAATCATTGATTTGCTTTAAGGACTCTTCTATTTTATTTAATATTAGTTCGGCAATTCTTAATGCTCTATGCCCATCTTCCCCGGAAATAACAGGTTTTGTTTTTTCTTGGATTGATTTTATAAATAGTTCTAATTCATACTTAAGAGCATTCACTTCCTTTATCTGAGGTTGTTCATAAACCACTTTCTTTTTATTCTCCCCCTCTCCAATTTCTCCGAATGAAATAAAATGGGAATCATTTTTTTCTTCTGCAGGAATTAATCTGTAGACTTCAGATGTTCCGGTAATAAAGTCGAGCGAAAGGTAGGTGTCTTTTTGAAAGATTCTCATCTTTCTCATTTTCTTTTGGGATATCCTGCTCGCTGTTACATTAGCAACAGCACCGTTTTCAAATTTTATTCTTGCGTTTGCAATATCCACACTGTTAGAAACAACGGAAACACCACTTGCTTCAACACTTAAAACTTTACTTTTTATCAGACTTAAAATTATATCAATGTCGTGTATCATTAAATCCAATACTACAGCAACATCAGTCCCTCGTGGATTAAATTGTGCTAGTCTGTCAGTCTGAATAAACAAAGGATTTGATATATATTTTTCCAATGCAAGTAAAGCGGGATTAAATCTCTCAATATGTCCAACCTGAAGATTTATTTTTTTTTGGTTACTTATGTTAACTAATTCTTCAGCTTGGGAAATTGTAGCGGTAATAGGTTTTTCAACAAAAATATGGAGCCCTTTATCTAAACAATTTTTTGCAAGTTCGTAATGTGAGTTAGTCGAAGCAGCAATTGAAACAGCGTTTACAGAATTTAACAAATCATTTAAGTCTTCAAAATTTTTAGTGCCGAATTCTTGTGCTGTAAGTTTTGCCTCCTCCATATTGATATCGTACACACCTAATAATTCGCAAGTATCAA
>JADFGB010000219.1 GCA_022567875.1 Bacteroidota bacterium
GTAATACCATTAATTTTGTCACCGTCTTTTCCCACGCATCTTAAAAAATTGAACGAGAGGTTTTACATAGTCCCCTCCGGTATCAATATTAATACTGTCCAACCTGCTTGTGAGAAAAATGTTTTTTCTTTTTATGTCGCTTTCCCTGTTCATTTTTATTATTAAATCATACACATTTTTATTACTTGTGTCTAACCATCTTTGTTGTCCGGTTTCAGCATCCACAAATTTTACAAGTCCCATTTTAGGAATTTCTTTTTCTCTCCTGTCCGATAAAACCACTCCAATTAAATCATGTTTTTTGCCAACTACTCTTAAAATTTTTTCATATCCTTCATCCATAAAATCAGAAATTAAAAATGCAATGCTTCTTTTTTTAATGGAATTATTAAAATATTTGAGGGCAGTCTCTATGTCGGTTGTTTTCCCTTCAGGTTTAAAAAAAAGTACTTCCCTAATAATTCTTAAAACGTGTTTTCTTCCTTTTCGTGGTGGAACAAACTTTTCTATTTTATCTGTAAATAAAATCAAGCCGACCTTATCGTTATTTTTTAAAGCTGAAAAAGCAAGTATGGCACTTATTTCAGCAGCAATTTGTTGCTTGGTTTTGTTAATTGTTCCGAAATTAAGAGAACCGCTTAAATCAATAATTAACATAACGGTAAGTTCTCTTTCCTCCTCAAATACTTTTATGTACGGATGCCCTAATCTTGCCGTAACATTCCAATCTATATTTCTAATATCATCTCCGATTTGATATTCACGTACTTCAGAGAATTCCATACCCCTGCCTTTAAATACAGAATGATATTCACCCGAAAAGACATGGTTTACCAAACCTTTTGTCTTTATTTCAATCTGTCGCACTCGTTTAAGTATTTCTCGTGTTTCCAAATAATTCTAAATTAAGTTATTATGATTATCTAAATAAACTCCCACTCTCCATCCGAAATTCGTCTGTAACTGATACAAGCTTGTTTGCACATAGTCCTTTTTTTTTTTTGACATTGGCAGATTCTACTTATTCGGCGTATAAGCTTCTGAGGGAATGAAAATAATAATTAACTCTTACGGTACTTCTACTTTGTTCAATATTTCTTCAATCACATTTTCGGAAGTAATATCTTCTGCTTCAGCTTCGTAAGTTACAGTAATTCTATGCCTTAAAACATCCTGACAAATTCCGCGCACATCTTCAGGAATCACATATCCCCTTTTTCTTATAAACGCCACTGCCTTAGCACCAAGTGCAAGATTTATAGATGCTCTTGGAGATGCACCATAATTTATTAGTTCACTAAGATTATCCAAGCCATAGTCTTTAGGATTACGAGATGCAAAAACTATATCCAAAATGTATCTTTCAATTTTTTCATCGATATATATTTCCTTCATTACCTTTCTTGCATTTAAAATATCTTTTGTTTTTACAACAGGATTTATTTTGGGGAAATCTGAATTAACATTTTTCCTTAAAATATTTAATTCTTCTTCTTTGCTAGGGTATGTAATTTTAACCTTCATCATAAACCTGTCAACTTGTGCTTCTGGTAAAGGATACGTTCCTTCCTGCTCAATAGGGTTTTGAGTTGCAAGTACTATAAAAGGTTCTTCGAGTTTAAATGTTTCTTCACCGATTGTTATTTGTTTTTCTTGCATAGCTTCTAGTAAAGCGCTCTGAACTTTTGCGGGTGCACGGTTTATTTCATCTGCAAGAATAAAGTTGGCAAAAATAGGACCTTTTTTAATTGTAAATTCTCCGTCTTTTTGGTTGTAAATCATAGTACCGATTAAATCAGCCGGTAGAAGATCGGGGGTGAATTGAATACGCTGAAATTTTGCTTCCATAGCTGAAGATAAGGATTGAATTGCGAGTGTTTTTGCAAGTCCAGGCACACCCTCCAAAAGTATGTGTCCGTTACCAAGCAAACCGATTATGAGTTTTTCAACCATATCTTTCTGCCCGACAATCACTTTGCCAATTTCCTTAATAAGCAGGTCTATAAAAACACTCTCTTGTTTTATTTTTTCATTTATCGCGGTAATATCCACCATTAAACCTCTTAGTTGATTTTTTAATGTGATTACTTATCGAAAAGTAATAAGATTAGACAAATCAAAACATAAAAATGTTTCCTCTTATTATCAAAATTGTTTTATTTAATTAGATACTTATTTTTATAAATACATTTGGGAACTATATCTATTTTATACTTTATAAATTAGTTAAGAAACATATTTAAATTTTTTATGAAAAAAACAATTATAATTTTTCTGCTTATTACCTGCATAACAACTTATGCATACTCGCAAAGTTACAAATTTGCATTATTTAATAACATACAAATAAATGCGAATAATTCAACAAATTCTTTAATAGAAAAACTAAAAATAATAAATAACACACCAGATATAAAATTTGTCATCTTTCAGGGTAATATAACAGCACACGGAAGTTTAGATGAATTTGATTTAGCAAAGTCAATTTTTGACAGTCTGACTGTTCCTTACTATTTGCTTCCGGGTTTACAAGATATTGAAAATAGTCCGACCAAAGGTGCAGATTACAAATTAGATTTTAAACAAAATCATTTTGTATTTAAGTATGATTCAACTTACCACATTGGAATAAGAACTATTGCTTATGATTTTAACAACATTGCACATATATCACCCGAAGAAATTAAATGGCTGATTAAAACATTAAAAACTGTACCGGACGATAAAAAAATAATTGTCCATCTAAATCATCCCATAAATAAAATAGATAATAAATGGAAACTAAAAAATGTTTTTGCCGATAGGCGCTTAAATATTATTGCAGGAAATAATAATGCCGGCTTCAATTTTATTACTGTTCAAACCGATACTGTTTTTACAAAAAACGTGTTTCCCAATGCATCATTGAATTCATTTTCAATACACAAAGAATATTTTACATATAATGATTCTACACAATTTATAGACTATTCCTTTTTAAGGGGGAAAAAAAATCCGAAGTTAAAAACCGAAATTATTTGGCACCTAGATTTAAAAGCCGAAACTCCCGGAAACATTTTAATAGGTAAAAACAAATATGTTGTTGTTAGTAAATTCGGAATAATTTACTGTTTAGATTATAGTGGTAAAATTAGTTGGACACAGAAACTTCACGGAGAAGTAACAGGAAGACCCAATATTATAAAAGATGTTTTGATTGTTGCAACAACTGACGGCGATCTATTTACATTAAATATAAACACAGGTCAAATTATACAAAGCATAGGTATAGACGATGCTTTAACCACTTCTATTTTGAAAACAGAAATAAACTATTATGGAGAAATAACTGACGCTGTTATTGTCGGTTCAGGCAATGGAACATTTTACTGTTATACATTAAATAAATTAGAACTTGTTTGGAACTATAATTTATCCGAGACAAAAATTATAACCGAACCTCTTATTGTTAAACACCGCTTAATATTCGGAAGCGGCGACGGGTATTTATATTCCATTGATGACAGAACCGGAGTTTTG
>JADFGB010000220.1 GCA_022567875.1 Bacteroidota bacterium
ACTATTCTTAAATACCGTTGTAAAAAAAAATATCTAATCATCAATTTTGTTTTACTATTGATTTTATTGAGTATATTAAATATTAATAAAACTTTTTTTTGCTATCAATAATTTTTAAGGAGAAAATAATATGTTATTCGTAATATCTATATTAGGAGCATTTGTGGCTTTTTTTGTATTTAAAGCCGCGAAAAAAAGAGGGCAAAAACAGGAATCTACTTTTGCTTTGTTGGGAATATTTGCAGCGATTTTAATTGCATTTGTTCAAATATGGACAATAATTCCTGCAGGTCACGTTGGGGTAATTGATTTTTTCGGTAATGTTAGTGATAAAACTTTACTACCTGGTGTAAATTTTGTAAATCCTTTGGCTAAAATTGTAAAGTTTGATGCTCGTACTCAGGAAATGAGGGTGGTAATGGATGTTCCTTCTAAAGAAGGACTGAGTGTACAATTGGAGATAAGTTTGTTGTACAGTTTAAACATGGAAAACGCAAATAGAATTTATAAAACAGTCGGCGAAGAATATGTTGAAAAAATTATTGTTCCTCAGTTCAGATCTGTTGTTCGAGGAGTTACCTCTCAATTTGGCGCACAGGCTCTTTACACGGGAGAAAGAGAAATACTGCAGGGTTTGATAAGAGATGATTTGCAAAAAGTAGTTGGACCAAGGGGAATTAACATTGAATCGACTCCATTAAGAAGAATTGTTTTACCATCCAGATTAACAGGAGCAATTGAAGAAAAACTTAAGGCTGATCAGGATAGTCAGAGAATGCAGTTTGTTCTTAGAAAAGAGACACAGGAAGCAGAGAGAAAAAGAATAGAAGCAAAAGGTATTGCTGATTTTCAGACTATTGTTTCTAAAGGAATAACCGATAAACTGCTTAGATGGAAAGGAATAGATGCAACCGAAAATCTTGCAAAATCTAATAATACAAAAATTGTTATTATCGGTGCGGGTAAAAGTGGTTTACCATTAATATTGGGCAATTAATCTATTATTAAAGCCCGGTTTCTTTTTCTTAAATTTCTAGCAGAAATCGAGGTTTTTTAATCTAAAATATATTTTATTGACCGAGCAGTCATTGTGTTGGAGATAAGTTTTATTTTTATTATTTTTGAACTGGTCGGTCAATTTATTTTAGGTGAAACATGAAACCATTTATTGATACTTTAAATTTTCTCCTTCCTCTTTTATACATTATTACATTTATCATTTATTCGTATGACTTTGGAAAAGGTAATAATAAATATGCAATTTCTAAGCGCCTGTTTTTATTTATTACTCTTTTAGTTCATCTTTGTTACCTGCTGTTAAGAACTATTAAGTTTGAGCATCCACCCATAACAAATGTTTTTGAAATATTTACAGTCATCGCTTTTGCAATTTCATTCTCTTATTTTATTTTAGAGTTGATTACGGATATTAGGGGAACAGGTCCGTTCATAATAATATTTTCAATTTTATTTCAAATAATATCTTCAATTTTCATTCCAGATGAATTTGTTGTTAAAGAAGTTTTAAAAAATAATCTATTGGGTTTTCATGTTTTTGCAGCATTAATAGGTTATTCAGCAATTACCATTTCTGCTGTTTACGGATTTTTATATTTAATGCTTTACAAAGAAATTAAGACAAACAGGTTCGGATTAATATATGAAAGAATGCCCAATTTGGAATTTTTAGAACTACTTAGTTTTTATTCTTCAATTATTGGGTTTACAATGTTAACTGTTGCTATTATTGTTGGGGTGCTTTGGCTTCCTCAGGCATTTCCTAATTTCTCTTATGTTGATCCAAAACTAATTGGAACAGCTATTGTATGGATATTATACGGTGTTGGTATTTCAAGTAAAGTTTTGGGTAAATGGCAGGGAAAGAAAGTAGTAACACTCTCGATAGTGGGTTTTATAATTGCAATACTTTCAACGATGGTTACAAATTTTATTTCACAAAGCTTCCATTCATTTTATTGATTTAACATGAACATCTTAGCAGTTGCAATAAATCACCACACTGCCCCGATAGAAATTAGGGAAGCTCTTTATTTAAATGAAGATGAAATAAGAACTCTAACATTAAAAGCTAAAGAAAAAATTTTTAAAGAGGGTTTTATTCTCTCAACCTGTAACAGAACCGAAATCTATTGTATTCCTAAAAATTTAAATACACTTCACAAAGATATTCAAGATTTTCTGCTTAATGAAAAGCCAGGTGTAAATTTATCTGAAGAACATTTTCAATATTTTTCATCAACTGATGCAGTAAAGCATTTGTTCAATGTTATAACAGGGATTAATTCTCAACTTATCGGCGACAATCAAATATTCAAACAGGTTAAAAGTTCGTTTCAAATAGCTGATGATCTTCAATCCTCCGGATTTTTATTTAGACATATGTTTGCATCTTCAACCCGAGTAGCTAAGAGAGCAATTACAGAAACAGATATATCAAAAGGTGCTGTTACAATTAGTTTTGCTGCTGTTCAATTAATTGAAAAAATATTTTCTTCCCTTAGCAAAAAAACAGCTTTAGTCATCGGTTCCGGTGAAACAGGTGAAATAGCAGCAAAACATTTAAGAGACAAGGAGATTGGAAAATTAACAATAACAAATAGAACTCAAGGAAAAGCAGATAAATTAGCAAAAACATTAATGTGTTCAACTATTCCTTTTTCAGATTTAAAAAAACATTTATATCAATTTGATATAATAATAAGTGCAACAAGTTCAAATGATTTAATCCTTACAAAGGATGATATATCAGCTTCAATGAAAATGAGAAAGGGTTCCACTGTCGTTTTAATGGACATAGCTGTGCCAAGAGATATTGATGCTGAATCAAAAAACTTAAATCATGTGTTTTATAAAGATATAGATTCGTTAAATATTTTAGTGGAACAAAACTTAAAGAAAAGACATTCTGAAATTCAAAAAGTTGAAAAAATAATAGATGAAGAACTGGAAGAATTTAGTAACTGGTATAATTCATTAGATGCAGCTCCTACAATCAGAACACTTAGAGAGCACTTTGAAAACATCCGGGCCGAAGAAGTAAAGAAAAATAAGAAAAAATTCTCAGAAAGCGATCAGGAAAAATTAGAAATAATAACAAAACGTATTATCAATAAGATACTTCATTATCCAACTATGGAATTAAGAAAGGTTGCAAAACACGAAAATGATTCCGATATAACTAAAACAAAGGTTGGTATATTAAAAGAAATGTTCGGCATTGACCAACATCACACAGAGAATAAAGAAAAAGATGGATAAAATTATTATAGGTTCAAGAGGAAGCGAGCTTGCACTTTGGCAAGCATACTATATTAAAAAAGAATTAAAAAGAATTCATAAGAACCTTTATGTTGAAATTAAAATAATAAAAACAAAAGGAGATAAAATTTTAAATAAAGCTCTTTCAAAAATTGGAGACAAAAGTCTTTTTACAAAAGAACTTGAAGAAGAGCTGTTAAGCAATAAAATTGATATTGCAGTACACAGTTTAAAA
>JADFGB010000221.1 GCA_022567875.1 Bacteroidota bacterium
AGATCCAGACTGGAAGCGGTAAAAATAACTATACAAGCATAGCGAAACATGGCCGAGTCCAGGAACGAAATGACTGGTGGTGCAGTTATTAAATGCAAATCACACCATAAATGGTTCAATCGAGCATGCAAATCAATAGTCTTGATAATCAACGTAAATCGGCTGTTTGTTGATCACTTCTATTCTTTCAATTGTGTTCAAAAGCTTCAATTACCTGCTGTTCGGCTTTTTGAATTTCTTCATTCGTCATCCAATCAAAATAACTTTTTTGTTTGGATTTGGATAACGTGCCGTTATTTTGCCGGACCACACGAATGAACAATTCCAGTCTATGTGACGGCCAGTCCAGCAACTCATTCAGCGCAGTATATGCCCGATCAAATCCCAATAAATACTTTATTTCTTTTTAGCACGATATTTGGTAATATAACATTAATTTATAATAATATAATTAGTCTTATTTTGCAACTTATAAGAAAACAAAAAACATATGAGCTCAGGACAACAATTATTAGCAATCTTTGCAATAGTTATTTTAACAGTTTTAATAATAAATGTTTATAATTCTCAAAGCTTAAAAGAAGGAATGCTGCTTAGCAACGAAGCAATTATAACCGGTACGGGAATAGCGCAGTCATTGTTAAACGAAATTCAGGCCAAGGCATTTGATGAAAAGACAGTTAGCCAAGGTGTAGCGGATACCGATTCTCTTACACTTCCAAACTCATTGGGTCCTGATGCAGGCGAAGTAGTTTCCACACAGTTTGATGACATTGATGATTACAACAATTATACAAGATCAGATTCTTTAGGACGATTAGGATTGTTTAACACAAAGGTTAGTGTTTATTACATCGATAAATTGTCTCCCGAAGTAAAAAGTTATACACAAACCTTTACAAAACAAATTGATATTTCATTAACAAACTTTAGCTTACCCGATACAATTAAATTTTATCAGGTTATTGCTTACTAAGAAATCATTATGGCTTATTGGTTAGACTTAATAGGATCCTATATTATTGCAGGTACAATTCTTTTAATGATTGGACGGCTTAATATATACATATTAAATTCATCAAATGAATATCTTCAATCCAATATGGAACAACTAAAATTAAGTACATCTGCGGATATTATAGATTATGATTTTTATAAAATCGGTTATAGAATAAACGACGATAAGATTACATTGGCTGATTCCGACAAAATAAAATTTTATACCGACATCGATAATGACGGTACAGGAGATAGTCTTTATTACTATACAGGAGATATTTCAGAGTTATCGTCAACAGTAAATCCAAAAGATAAATTACTTTACAGAATTTTAAACAACGAAACTGCGCTTTCAGCAAATGCAGTTACAGATTTTAAATTAACATACTTTGATTCGTTAAACGCTCAAATATCTTATTCATCTCTAACAAACCAATCGTCACGTAATGATATTAGAACTATACAGATTTATTTGAAAGTGGAATCAGCAGAACCAATTGACACTGTTTACCAGGCAGTGGAATGGCAAAAGAAAATAACACCAAAAAATTTATAAACAAGTGAAGATTTAATATGGCAAAATTTATTTTAATAATTGTAGTGGGTGGGTTTATTAGTTACGGTATAATCAGTATAAATCTTAATACCAAAATAACTGCTGGAACAGAAAACTCTGTAAAAACTTTCAGCACAAGACAATCACGAAATATTGCCAACAGTATGGCACAAATGATTTTATCAGGAATAAATGACAGCACCAGCTGGCGAGAAACTACACCTATTGATAAAAATATATTTGGAGGAGTTGCAACATACAGTTTTATCGACACCGTAGTTGCAGGAGATACATTAATAAAAATATCAGTAACCGGAAAATACAACGATTATGAAACCAACGTTACAGTTTATGCGGAAAAACCTGCTGCCGGTTTTGTTCCAAATGTTGTTAGGGGAGCCTGGACAGCAAATGGTCCATTGGATAAAACTATAAGTGATATGTTTATTGACGGCAGAGACTACGATGCCTTTGGTGTTATAATACCTGGTGAAGGAGTTCATGGTGTTTCTACGAGTGTTCCTTTTGTAAACACTGCAAATGCAGCTATCGGCGGAACACATCTCAGTGTTGATTATCCTATGGAGTATCCTGAAAATCCCCTTGTAATTGAAGAAAATTACAACTGGGGCGGACAATTTCCAACAACTCCGGATGCAGCATTAGGAATACCAGAAGGTACCCTAAAAAGTATTGCACAAAGCGGGCAGGACGGAAGCCAATATGTAACTGATGTAGATGATTTAACATTGCCATTGTCTGGGGTAACTTATATAGAGCTCCCGGATGATCATGAAGAGAAAATTGATTTGAAATCAACTCTCAGCAAAGGCATTTTAGTAATTCATAACTCATCAGGTTCAACACGGATTAAGCAGACAAAAGTAAAGAAAAATTTAGGCTTGTTTTTTGAAGGATTGATTATCGGAGATTATATGTTCCATTTTCATCTTGATGTGCACGGTTCAATTATTCTATTATCCCCTGATTTAGAAACTTTAAAGACATGTAATGGAAACAAAGACCACAAAATTCTTTATTCGTCCTTATCAATTAAAAATGCTACAAGTATTTTAGGTATATCTTCATCTGAAGGTTCTCAAAATTATGGTTTTGGAAAACATCGATTAGTTGTAAGGCATTGGCTGGAATAAAGTTGATAATAGTTTATAATTATTAGTTTTATCTTAGTTCTTTTAGCACCTGTTTCCTTAAAATTATTTAGTGGTATTAATAAAAAATATTTTAACTTTTATTTTTAAATACTACCCTAAAAGTTGTTCCCTGATGTTTTTTGCTTTCAACAAAAATTTCAGCTTTGTTAAGGTCAATATATTTTTTTACTAATGCCAATCCCAAGCCGTTACCATCAAACTCTCTTTTATGTCCAACATCTTCTTGCGAAAAAGGTTTAAAGATATTTTTAAGATATTCTTCCGAGATTCCAATACCGGTATCTTTTACTTCAACAGAAATAGAATCTGACATTCCGTTTGTCAATATTACTTTTATATTTCCTTTCTGAGTATACTTTACTGCATTGTTTATCAAATTTTGAAATATTTGCATAATTGTATAATTATCGCCAATTATTTCAGTATTATTTGTCTCTTTTACATATTCTATTTCTAAATCTTTTTCTTTACAAAGGCCCTTAAATTCATTTACCATTATTTTTAATTCATTATCAAGGTCTATTTTCTCAAATTCAGCATCATAACTTCCTGATTGAATCGCAGACATGTTTAGTATTAAATCTATTGTTCTCTGAAGTCTTTTCCCGGCATGGTTTACGGCTTCCATTAATTCTGCATCTATATCATCTTCTAAAATAACTGCCGTATTTAAAATTACATTTAAAGGTGTTCTTATTTCGTGAGACATCTGTGCAAGGAATGCTGTTTTTAATCTATCTGATTCTTCTGCTTTTTCCCTTGCTAAAATTAAATTCTTTT
>JADFGB010000012.1 GCA_022567875.1 Bacteroidota bacterium
TATGGCCGTTAGCTTTATGGAAGGTGATAATTTCGAATCTAATAATCATAATCTTGATCTGGACGATAATTATGATTTTGATGAAGGAAGAGTTAATTAAAGAAATTAATAATCAATAATAAACTTAGAGAAAATAACAATGAAACGTAAAATACAAATTCTACCCTCAGGCATCTCATTAGTAGATAAGAAATGGGGTGGATTTTATAGAGGCGGTACCTATTTGTTAATAGGCCCAAGAAAATCAGGCAGAACATTAATAGCACTCCAATATGCTTTAGAATGTGCAAAGCAAAAAGAAGTTTGCCTATTTTTTACAAGTATTCGTCCTAAAGATTTAATGATAATGGCAGCTTCTATAGATTTTGACCTTCAGTATTATATGAATAAAAATCTAATAATTGTTATCAGAGTTGCTCCACCAAATGAACTTTATGAGGATGTAAATAATGATGACTTTTTGGTTGAATACTTAAATGATATTGTAACTGTTGTTGATCAGCATAGACCAAATAAATTAGTATTTGACGAATTAACACAGTTTATTGGATTCTCGAATCTTGAAAGTCTTAATCAAGTATTTAGACAAACAACTGAAATTATTGAAGAATCTGATATTACAAGTCTTTATATACTTGGTCAGCCTGCAGCTCCTTCTTCAAGGGCACTTATAGAAACATTATCACTTTCTGCAACCGGTATTATAACACTCGATAAATCTGATGAAATAGAAGGGGAAAGTAAAAGTGAAACTGAAAGTGGTTTCATTACTATTACTCCAAACGTTGGACATACAGAAGGGAAATTTACAGCTAAATTTTTTATTGAACCCTATAAAGGTGTAACTACCGAAAAAACTACAGACTTTAGTGTTGATACACCTGCAACTCCCTTAAAAGAAAGTAGTGAATATACTTCGTTATCAGATATAGAAATTCCTGATGAAAAATTTTCTGTATCAAGTTTTTATTCAGAAACCGATTTTAAACTTATACTGAATAATCAAATAGCACTGTTCAAAAGTACCGGACAATCTTTTTCAGTAATCTCATTCAAGTTAAATGATGTTATTGTTAATAAAAATTTATTAACATTAAATCAACTTCAGAATGCAATTAGATTATCAACCGATAAAAAAGATAAAATCTGTGTAGTAGAAGATAAAGTTTTGGTTCTACTTACAAGAGGAGAACAAAAAAGTACTAACAATCTGATTAGCAGAATAAAATCAAATTTACCTGTGAATAACGAAACTGATATGAAAAACTTATTAGATAATATATCAGTTTTTGCAGTTAATCCTGATGACACAATTAATAGTGCTGAAGATGTTTTTAATAAAATATCTAAAGAATCATTTGAAACAAGTAAAAAAATATTTTTCCAATAAGAGATAAAGCAATGAAAAGAATATCAATCATTATCATAGCAATTTTATTAGTACTAAGTTCAGTTCAATTTACAAATGCTCAGAGACGTTCTGATGTTTTTAAATTACAAGCACAAAAGAAAATGCTTGTTGGTCGTTACGGTGAAGCAATAGACCTTTTGAACAAATACATATCTGCAAAACCACAAAAAGCTGACGGATATAATTTGCGTGGATTAAGTTTTGAAAAAAGGAAAGTATATGAATACGCAGTTTATGATTTTCGTTCAGCAAGAAAACTTCAACCCCAGAGCAAGCAGATAAGTACAAATTTAGCTCGTGCATCAGCGGCTTGGAAGTCATTGTTGTATAACAATATTGAAGGTTATAAAAGAGAGATAGCAATTGATCCAAGTGTACCTGTAAATTATTTGAATATTGGCAAATCTTATAAACATCTTGGTAAATGGGGTATAGCTGAGGAATGGTACGATAAATATCTTACTCTTGAAGAAGCTTCATCCGATGAAATAATTAGATATTCTGAAATACTTGCTAAAAATGGTCATATTAAAAAGGGTGAACCAATATTAAAAAGATACACAGAAAAATATCCTAAAGACCAGAGGCTATGGTCAAGATACGGATATTTTGTTCTATGGCTTGGTAAAAATAAAACTGCTATTGATGCATTCGAAAACGCACTTGCAATTCGTCCATATTTTAAAGAAGCCTTAGATGGCTTAGACAGAGCAAATGGTAAACCATACATCTATTCTATTAATGATACTTCTGTATATAGAAAAGGACGTATTGTAAAGAAAAAAACAAAACGATTTGAGTATCATATTGATCGATATTATAGATTATTAAAAAGAAGACCAAATGATAATGCTTTACGTTTTACTTTAATTAACGCATTAGTGAAAGTAGAAAGATTTGTAGAGGCAGAAGCGCAATTAAAGATATTTACCGAAAATGGTGTTGAACCTGAAAGAGTTGAAACTTTAACAGCAGAAGTAGATGCCAAAAAAGAAAGTGTTATTCAGATTAGAATAACACAATATACGGAAAAGATTAAAACAGATCCAAAAAATAAGAAAATTGCTTTGAAGCTTGCTGGATATTATGCAGGTTTAAGCGATTATGATAGTGCTCTTGAAATTTTAACTGAATATTTAAATAGAGTCCCCGGGACGAACCCTGACATAAGATTTCTTGTTGTAAAATATTCTGCTTGGAATTATGATTTTGATAAAGCTGATGAAGAAATTAAAACGTTGCTAAAAAGTTATCCTAGCAATTTAAAATATCAATTGTTACAAGGTCAGATCTCTGTTTGGGCTGTAAGAGAACTTGACGAAGCTAGAGATTATTTAGAGAATGTATTAAGACAGGAACCTAATAATATTTACGCAAATGTATCAATGGTTACTCTAAACTCCTGGCAGAAAAATTTTGAAGAAGCTAAAGGATATTTAGAAGTTTCCAAAAATTTAAGTCCAAATTCAAACATGGTAATAACTACAGAACAATTCTATTTAAGGGCATTATCTGCTAATGAAGGATTGAAAATTTTGCTAATTAGAGCTGATGCAGGACAGTTAGCAATGGATGGTGATTATGAGAGTGCAGTTGATAAATATGATGAATATTTATCAAAAATTACAGCTCCAACAAGACAAGAACTTTTGGAATATGCAGACATATTATTTGCTGCAAAACATTACGATAGAGCAGTAACTTCTTATGATCAAATTTTAGAAGAAGGTGATGATTTTGATGCGGAACTGTTAAGAGCGAGAGCACTGTTGTGGACAGCTGATTCTGCTGCTGCATTAAATCAATTCAAATTATTAGCTGTAAATCATCCTGAAAGCTACGAAGCATATTTATATTTAGGTGAAGCTTATGCTAAGATGCAAGAATATGATGAAGCTAAAGATGTTTATGAAAAGATGTTAGAACCATCTGATGATCCAAATAAAATTCCATTAGATTCAACTCAGATTAATATAATAAATGCAAGAAAGGGCTGGTTACCA
The DNA here is from genome assembly GCA_022567875.1 of Bacteroidota bacterium. GTDB lineage: Bacteria > Bacteroidota > Ignavibacteria > Ignavibacteriales > Ignavibacteriaceae. The sequence continues at coordinate 3,415 of JADFGB010000012.1, forward strand.
TCAGGTAGTGGAATTGGTGATATATTTGCAACTTTTCCAAGTTATATGGCGTTGAATCCACAAAGCACATATTTTGCAGACAACCAAGACTTTTCATTCAACAAGGTCGGTTTAGGTATGCAATTAGGTTTAACCAGTTTTATGTCCGCAGGTGTAGTATATAATAGGACTCATTTACAAAGTTCATTTTTAAGCAATGATCTAACATCATTTAAAGGACAATTTGTTTTCAGGTTATCTGATTATATAACTACCTCATTTAGCTTTGGAACACAAAGAGATCTATTTGGTAATAAACGTAATATATCTGATATAATGTTTAAAGCTGAAGACTTAGCTGAATACTCATTAGTTGCTTCATTTGAGAACAACGATGCACGAGTTATTCTGATGTCTCCAAATTTAATTGGATTTTCTAACTTCACAGTAGATATGTTTATAATAAACGGATTTTATTTACCATCTTCTATAGTTAAATTATCAGGTTACTTCCGTTATGCAACTATATCCGATGGAAATTCATTTAATGATTTACAGTTACGCTTAGGTAAGAAATTCTATAAAGACATTTTCATAGGCTATGAATTTGGTTACGCTCATTATAAATTTGTTAACGTGCTTTATTATTCACCTCAAAATTATGATACACATAGTTTATGGATGGAATGGAACGCTAAAAAATCTAAAAAAGTTAGATTAAATTTAGGCGGTAAGTTTGGATATGCACCAAGTATAAATTATATTCTGAGAGAAGGTTATGGAGAAATCTTTTATACACCGGTTCCTTTTTTCACTCTTAACGGAAGAATTGGTGCATCAAGTTCTTTTAGATCAGATGCCAGCTACAACACAATATATGTTACATTATCAGCTTACTGGAGTTTCTTTTAGAATTGTGTAAGCGAAAATATTTTGTTAAGAATTAATTAATATAAACAAAATAAATAAAGAAATATAAATCTTTGATATCCTGTTTAAGAGTAAACTTTTTGAAATTAGACAGGATATTACTTTTATTGATAAACTATTAAATTATAAAATTTTCCGGGAGGATTATTGTGGTTAGTGCTCAAAAATTGAATTTAACTTTTTCTGCTAAGAAATTTTTACTATTTGTAATCATTCTAATGTTTGTTCCTTTTACAAATATTACAAATGCACAAAGAAGTCTATTCAATATATCAAATGAAGGATTATTGGTTACTTTAATAAATAATGTAACTAATAAAGAGAAAAATCTAAATGCTGATAATAATATATATATAGATTTTACCAAAGATAATATTAGTGTGAATGACGAGCTAAATGTATTAACAAAAACAAACAACAAAAGAATTTACGGAAAATTTGTACCTATAACAGGAAACGTTAAAGAACTCTATAAATTTTTTAAAGCTTTGAAAGGAAGCAGAACCAAGAAAATAAGAATAGCTCATTATGGGGATTCAATATTATTAGGTGATGTAATTACAGAAAATCTAAGACAAAATTTTCAAAATAAATTTGGAGGTGATGGGGTTGGTTTTTTATCAATAAAACCTGATGATATAAGAATGAAAAGAACAATAAGACAAACTGTTTACGGAAATTGGATAATGGGTTCAATTACTAAGGGAAATCCAAAACATTTTCCAATCGGAATTAGCGGCTTAACTGCAAAAGCAACCGGGAACAGCAGGGTAAAATATCAAACTACAAAATTTATGAGAACATCACGATCTTTTAAAACAGCAAGAATTTTCTACAGTAATGCAAAATCTTCTTCTTCAATAAAATATTCTTTAGATGGTAGAAAATTAATATCAAAAAAATTAAGGCCAGGTTCAGATATTAATGAATTAGTACTAAAATCATCACATTTAGGAAAAACATTAGATATAAATTTCGGAAGTGCAGCAGGCACATATTTTTATGGTGTAAGTTTTGAGACTGGAAATGGAGTTTATGTTGATAATTTTCCTCTTACCGGTAATTCCGGCGTTTCTTTAACATTCCTAAAGGAGAATACATTACAAAAATTTGATAAATATCTTAATTATGGATTGATAATTATTCAATTTGGTGTAAATGCAACCCAGCTTACTATGAATTTTAAATGGTATAAAAATAAAATGGTAAGTGTTATTAAACATTTTAAGAAATCTTTTCCAAATGCAAGTATTTTAGTTATAAGCGTTGGTGATAAAAGTATAAAGAGAGGCTCTAGATTTGTTACAGATCCTAAGGTTATACAATTATTGAAAACACAAAAAGAGATAGTAAAAAAAGCAAATGTAGCTTTTTGGAACCTTTATGAGGCAATGGGTGGGAAAAATTCTTTAAATAAATGGGTTAATGCAGGTCCTCCCTTAGGGTTAAGAGATTATATTCATTTTACAAATTTAGGTGGAAAAGTAGTAGCTGATTTAATTACTAAAGCTCTTATGAAAGAATATAATAAAATGAGATAATATTAAAAAATGTTGATATATGCATTATTATGAGATCCTGGATTAAATTAGTCTTAAAGCATTACAACATATTATAAAAAAAGCTTATAAATGATGAAAAAACAAATAATTATACTGGCATTATAATTGAATTAAGATACTATCAAAGTATAAAAAAAGAGAAATAATATGAAATTAAGTCAAAAAGTTAAAAGAAATGTATTTACAATAAAGAATAAAAAAGAACAGAAATATGATATTCAAAGCTCTGGAAAATATTTAAAAAGAATACTTATAAGCGGTCTATTATCATTAGTTCTTTTATCTATAATTATATATACATTACCTCAAACCGTTCTTGATGTAAGTTCTTTGCTTGAATATACTACAATAGTAGCATTAGTAATCTTTCTTTTTGTATTGCTCTTTAGATATTTTGCAATTCTCATAATGGCTTATCTATATATTAATGAATATACCTACAAACCAACAACAGGGTTTTTCCCGTTTGTATCTATTATTGTTCCTGTTTATAACGAAGAAAAAGTTGTTGCGCAATCTGTAAAATCGTTATTAGAACTTAATTACTCAAATTATGAAATTATCATAGTTAATGACGGCTCAACAGATAGCACAAAAGAAGTTGCTGAAGCTATAGTTGGCTATCAAAAGGGAAAACTAACAGATGTTAAAGTTTCTTTAATAAGTAAACCTAACGGCGGTAAAGCACAAGCTTTAAATGCCGGAATTAAATATTCAAAAGCTGAAATTGTTCTATGCATGGACGGTGACTCTCAGTTATCACCTGATTCCATAAAAGTAGCTGTAAGACACTTTAGCAACCCTGAAATAGGAGCTGTTGCAGGTAATGTAAAAGTAATTAACAGAGGTAAATTATTAACAGACTTACAAGCTCTTGAGTATATAGAAGGTCTTAATATGGCAAGAAGTGCACAGAGTTTTGTTCATTTGGTAAATATAATTCCTGGTCCTATCGGCTTATTCAGGAAAAAAGCAATTGAAGAAGCAGGATTTTATTCAAGTGATACATTTGCTGAAGATGCAGATCTTACATTAAAAATTTTAGCAAACGGCTGGAAAATATACTATGAACCAAACTCTATCTCCTATACTGAAGCTCCGGAAAAACTACATGAGTTGTTAAAACAGAGATACAGATGGACAAGAGGAATTATTCAGTCAATTAGAAAGCATAAAAAATTGATGATAAATCCTACAATTAACTTTGGTGATACATTTATTATGTGGACAATGGCCTACGAAGCACTTATATGGCCAGTAATGAATATAGCTGCAAATTTGTTCTTTATTGTTGCTGCAATATTCTTCGGATTTACATCGCTAATTTTCTTCTGGTGGGCAGGATTAGCTCTGTTAGACTTAGTAACAGCCTTATACTGTATAGCAGTAGAAAAAGAAGAATTTAGACTTGTACCATATTCTTTAATATACAGAATGGTGTTCATTCTTATAATTGATGTTAGTAAAGTGATGTCAACAATAGAAGAATTCTTAGGCATAAAAATGTCCTGGGGAAAATTGGAAAGAGTTGGAGCTTTAAAATCATAATTATTAATTAACTAATTTATTAAAAAGAGGTAACTCATGGAACTTATACCGATTCTATCAACAATAATCCTTGTTGCTACTATAAGTACTTTTATATTAGCAATTGGTGCTTATATACTCTATAAAATTAGAGAAAGCAGAGGAGAATTATATGTGGCAGCCGGACCATCTGAGGTTAAAGCTGAGTTAGTAACACCAGCAGCTGCTCCTGTACGTGAAGTTGAAAGAGCACCTGCACAGGTTGTTGTTCAACAGCCAGTAGCAAGCAGTGGTCCTAAACCACAACCAATATTTATTCAACAACAATTTAGACCGGAAGTTAAACCTTTACATTCAAGAGTTGGAGTACCGACTTCTCAGTTTAACGCATCCGGATTTAGTGCCACACAAAGCCCAAGAGATTCTAAATTTATGAAATATACTTCTGAAGGTTACGTGTCAGCTAAAGAAGATGTAAATGCAGGAGCATTAAAGTGGAAATAAAATCCAACAAAAGTAAAGGCGGAATTAATCAAGGATTAATCATATTTAGTGGGTTAATCTTTGTAATTGGAGCATTATTAACTTATTACTTTATCCTTCGTGGTGTATTCGGAAATTTTAATACTGATAATCTTATTCCGAGTCCTAAGATAGTAAAAAGTGCGTTTGCCAAAGAAAAACCACATATTGCAATACTTTATTCTCAATACACAGAAAATATGTTGCCTGAAGGCAGCACTTGGTTAAATGATAATATAACTACTTGGAAAAAGTTTCTTGATAATTCCAATAATCTTTATGATATCATTTCTGATGAAACAATTGAGTTAGGTCAACATTATAAGTACGGCTTAATTGTTCTCCCAGGTTCTAAATCGTTAAGTGAAAGGGAAGTTGTAAACCTAAAAAAATATATTGACAGAGGCGGTAGCGTTTTTGCAACAAGTGGTACAGCTTCTTACTCAGATGACGGCAAATGGAGAGGCTGGCAATTCTTTAATAAAGTATTTGGGATCAATTTTGTTAAAGCAATAGAAAATGATAGCTTTACAAAAATCCACACTATAAGAGGTGGGTTACCAATAACTGCAAATATTCCTACAGGATTTCCCTTAAAAGTTGCCACTTGGGACAAACCTATTGCTGCAGAAGTAATGGATCCAAGAACCGTTCAAGTAAGTTTCTGGTATAACTACAGACTTGAAAATGGTTTGGCAAGAGAGAATATTTTACATACAGCAGGAATAGTCTATGGAAATTATGGAAAAGGAAGATTTGTTTGGATGGGATTTGAGATTAACTCTGTTATTGGTGTTCAGGAAGATTATATTTTCTTTGACAGACTATTCAATAATTCTATCAATTGGTTAACATACAAACCACTTGCATATTTTAATGAATGGCCAAGAGGATATAAAGCTGCTGCAATTATTACACCTACACTTACTCAGGATATTTATAATATCAATAACTTATTAAGTGTATTAAAATCAGAAAGAGTAAGAGCAACATTTTTTGTAGATCCTTATATAGCTGAACAAAACAAAAAATTAGTCAGATCTTTATCTAGATATGGAGATGTAGGAGCATTAGTAGATATTGGTTATTTAGCATCTATTAATGATACATCTAACAGCTTAGATGATTATAACACACAATTAGAAAAACTAAATAGTGCAAAATTAATCTTAGAATCTGTTACAGGTAAGTCTGTAACCGGAGCCATACCTTACTACGGTTTATTTGATGAAAATACTATTCAGGCTCTAATTGATGCAAAATATAAGTTTGTTATTACTGATTCATTAACGGATAGATCGGTTCCAAAAACAATAATACGTGGTGATGAGAAAATTATATCAATAACTAAAACAGCACGTGATGATTATGAAGTTATTAGAGATTTTGGCTTAACTTTACCTAACTATCAATTATACACATATCAAGAAGATATTGATAGAATATTATTTGAAGGTGGGTTGTATGTATTTAAAATGCATACGGAATATCAATGTACACCTAAAAATATTGGTGTTGTTAGAAAAGTAATTAAAGAATTAAAAAGAAAAAAATTTTGGATAACAACTGCATCAGAATTAAGCAGGTGGTTCGAAAGAAAAAATAACGTTGAAGTAAAGGTAGAACCAAGAGGTGAAAGTAGAACAGTTATTACTGTTTCTAATCCAGGTAATCAAACAGTAAATGGTTTAGTTGTAAAAGTTAATCTAAATCAACCTGCAAGAAGAGTTTCGCTAAGCTCCGAAATTATTGGTACAAAGTTAGCCAAATTTGAATATGATAAAGCAAATAATATGGTATATCTGTATATAAATGATTTAGAAAAAGGTGAATCTCGTACATATTATTTAGATTATACACTACCCAATTCTTGATATTATATATTTAAGGTAAATTATAAAAATGAAAATTAAATATTTAACTACTTTTATTATAGCAATGTTAATCTATTTTACCGGGTGTGTTAATTCACTAACCTCACCTACTTCAGGTGTAGGTGCTCAAACTGGAAGCATTGCAATTTTTTTTCCTGTAACAAGTGATTCTATTGGATATGACAAAACATTGATAAATTATTCTGTATCTCCGGTTGTAAGCAATAAATCTGTTGAATTATATGTTAACGGGAAATATTCAGCAACTTATTTTACGAATGATCCGGCTACAACTCTTGAATTAAAGTTTGATCAATCAAAGATAGGTACAAAAATTAGTTATTATTTAAAATATTATGATTCTAATGGTACTGCAGAGATTAGTGATACTATGAAAAACATACTAATTACTGAACCTAGAATTAAACCTAATATACCAAGCGATTTAAGATTAGTAATGTTACAAGGGACATCATCTTATTCTGTAAATATTTCTTGGAAAGACCAACCTAAAGGTGAAGTATACTATGAGGTATGGAGAAGAGATGGATTTACAGCTGATTATATAAGACAATTAGGTCCATTGGCCCCAGGTACATTTAACGTAAATGATAATAATCTTTTACCTAATGTGGTTTATTATTATAAGGTAAGAGGGCAAAATAATTTTGGTTATTCTGAATTTAGTGAAGCTGTAAATACAGCCGGAACTGGTGGATCAGGTACATTTCCTCCTCCTACCGGCTTGACAGGTGTAGCATTAAGTTCTAGTGTTGTAAAATTGATTTGGCAAGATAACAGTAATAATGAGAATTTTTTCAAAATTGAGAGAAATGATAACTGGTCAGCTTGGTCTAAATTCGAAACTATAGCTACTGTTTCTATGGATGTAACAACATTTACTGACAATACAGGTGGTATAACAGGCGGACACGAATATCTTTACAGAATAAAAGCATATTCTAATTCAGATTCTTCTTGGTCAAATGTAGCTTCTGTCAAAACTCCATTATAATAAGTTTAATCATTGTTGATTAAACTTATTATAAGATGTATATTCTAAAAATAGTTAATGGTTGGTAATGTGGAAGCGAAATTTAAAATAAATCTACGATTATTTTCAGCTTTGGGTCAAAATTTACGTTCTCCGTTTTTGGTGCTTGACCTAAAAGGAAGAATTTTATTTTCTAATGAAACAGCTGACAAACTGTTTCAATTTCTAGAAAAAAACAAAATAATATTCTCATACTTTGACGAAAAATCAGCTGAAAAGTTTTATGAACTTTTTAATGAACATCTTTCCACCGGAGAAATTCAACGGCGTGATGCTCTCGGCCATGTGCAACGGAATTATTTCATCCTGGCGGTCGCCGTCAAACTCGATGACCGCAACATCATACCAGCCCATCGGGCCGGCAAGGCAGTGAACCATGATGGAGGCAACGCCATTATAGCCCGCAGCCGCACCGGACTGCCCGGCCTCGTGCGCCGGACCCCAGATGCTCTGTAAGGCGGTGCCTTGCTCTAGTGCGCTGTCTGCCATCTCCATCGGTCCCTCTAGGTGAGTGTCAGTTGAGCGCGGATCGCCTTGACGGTTGCCCGCGCGGAGCGGGCCATGCTGTGCATACCCTCGAAGTCGAAACCGATTACATCAGAGTAATAACGAGCGTCACTCAAAAGTTCGGTCCATTCGTCATTGCTTCCTTCGCAAATATAGCGGCGACCTTTTATGGCTGTGATACATGGTGATGGAAGCTCACGCTCAACATGGTCATCATAGAACATTTGCGGAATGGCTGCTATTAGCAGTGTTTTCATATCAGCCTCTGTGCGTTTCAAAGAGCGATGGTCTCACTTGGACCATACCCTTAGTATAACAGGTTCCGCCCTGTTTGTATCGCCATCAGGTGCAAACGTATCCCATCAGGTGGAATAACTCAGTCACAATGTTAAAATCCAATAAGTGCATAAGCCCCCAACTGCCCATAGCCACAGAGTTCGGGGCGCAGAGTAAGCTATCCAAATAAAGAACAGCAGTCCAACACTAACAATTATCATGTGAGCCTCCAGATTGCATAGAGTGAGATTGCCCAGGCAAACATTGCCCAATTCCAGCCCTCAAGCATTGGAGAGCCTGTTAAATGTCACCGTTTCCACCTGTCCAATGCCGCGCTGATCTCTGCCCGGCTCATGTCAGTGTAACGAACATGGGGAACGTCAGTCAGCCAGCGTTTCAGCAACAATCGTGTGATTCGTCCGTCTGGCCCTTTGATCCGAACCCATTTCCGACCTATTTTGACCTGCACAACGCGCATCCCGGACCCAATACGCGGGATCGGATCACCGGGACCGGGATGAATAACATAGGGCTCAAAGATGGCAATGGCCATCAGGGCCTCGACTCAGGTAAACTGATCTCGCCAGCGTCCAACATG
>JADFGB010000222.1 GCA_022567875.1 Bacteroidota bacterium
CAGAATGTCATAAGGTATTGAAACAGCATTCATAATTGTTTATTTTTTTACAAAGAGCCGTTATGATTTTTTTGTTTCTTTGTAAGCTTCAACGCCTGCTTTAACTGCAGATTTTAATCTTGTACCTTCAGCTTCTAAATTTTCTTTCTTCTCTGAAACAGTTTTACTTGTTTTTATTTTTGCTTCGTCAAAAATCTTCTGAGCTTCTTTCAATAACACTTCCGACTTTGATTTAGCATCAACAATAAGTTCTTCTGATTTTTTCTTGCCTTCATTTATAAGGTCTTTTGCCTTAACTTTTGCGTCATTTAAATATTTATCTGCATCATTTAAATACTCGCTAGATTTTGCTTTTATTTCATCACGCAATTCTTTTCCGCTTTTAGGTGCGTATAGTAAACCAACAATTGCTCCTAATGCACCGCCGGCAATTAATCCTATTAAAAAACTGTTACCACCATTATTATCATTTGACATAATTGTCCTCCTTTATATCATATTCGAGAGTTGAGAATATAATATGCCCCATCTTGAAAATCAAGAAATTGGGATATTTATTAGAAAAAACATTTCTATTAATTAAACTGAATTACATATTTTTTACAATAGCTTTTGCAAATTGAGAGGTCTTCATTTTCTTGGCACCTTTCATTTGTCGTGCTAAATCATATGTAACAGTTTTTGCTTTAATAGTTTTCTTTAATGCACTTTCAATTATTTTAGAAACTTTGTTCCACCCTATATAATCGAACATCATTACACCTGAAAGAATCACAGACCCTGGATTTACTTTATCCATTCCGGCATATTTAGGAGCTGTTCCGTGCGTTGCTTCAAATAAAGCAGTATGATATCCAATGTTTGCTCCCGGAGCTAAACCCAAACCTCCAACTTGTGCAGCTGCTGCATCAGATAAATAGTCACCATTTAAGTTAGAAGTAGCCAAAATACTATATTCATTAGGTCTCAATAATAACTGTTGAAATATAGAATCTGCTATTCTGTCTTTGATAAGGATTTTGTCTTTTGGCATTTTTCCATTGTAATCACTCCAAAGTTCGTCTTCAGTAACAATAAAATCTCTATATTCTTTTTTCGCTACTTTATAGCCCCATTCCTTAAATGAGCCTTCTGTAAATTTCATTATATTTCCTTTGTGCACCAAGGTGACATTGTCAATTTTTTTATCAATTGCATATTGTATTGCCTTTGAAACAAGCCTTGAAGTACAGAATTCACTCATTGGTTTTATTCCAATACCTGAATTTTTTCTGATCTTACCGGGAATCATTTTATTGATATACTTAATCAGTTTTTCTGTTTCTTTTTGCCCTGCTTTAAATTCTACTCCTGCATAAACATCTTCTGTATTTTCTCTAAAAATTGTAACATCCAAAAGTTGAGGTCTTTTCATTGGACTTGGAACACCTGTATAATATTTTACAGGCCTTATACATGCAAAAAGATCAAGCTTTTGTCTTAATGTTACGTTTAGACTTCTAATGCCTCCGCCGATAGGTGTGGTTAAGGGTCCTTTTATAGCAACAACATATTCTTCAATGGCATCAAGAGTTTCTTGTGGCAGCCATTTGTTTTTACCATAAACTGAAACTGCTTTGTCACCTGCAAATAATTCCATCCAAGCAATTTTTCTTTTACCTTTATAAGCTTTTTTTACAGCTGCATCAAATACTATTTTTGAAGCAGGCCAGATATCCTGACCTATTCCGTCTCCTTCAATAAATCCTAAAATAGGATTATCAGGTATGTTTAATTTTCCATTGTCAACAGTTATTTTTTCACCGTCTTTTGGGATAGAAATTTTTTTATATTTTTTCATTTTTTTTTCCTAATATTATTCAGTATTATCTTGATAAACAACAACCATTTATTCGGTTATAAAGTAAAGATAGTTTTTTAACACAAATTAAAATACAAACCAAAGTGTGCAAATACTTACAGTAAATGTTGTAACCGAATTAGTCTTAATTACCCCTTATCCTAAAAGTAAAAATTTTAATAATCCTTCCATTATACAAAGTTTGCCAGGTAGAATTAAAACAGTTCTAACGACATTAGCAAAAGCGTTATCGAAAGTTGCCTACAATAAAACAATGTAGACACCAAAATTACGGAGAATTAAATAATATCCCAAATATTCTGTTAACCCACAATTATACTCTTAACAGGGCTTTATATACTTTAAATAGAGGAAGGCCTATAACATTATTATAGCAACCGTTTATTTTTTTTACAAATACAGCACCGAAATCATCCTGTATACCGTAAGCTCCTGCTTTGTCTAAGGGACTGCCTGTATTAACATATTTTTTAATTTCTTTGTCAGATAATTTTTTAAATGTAACATGAGTTTTTTCATAATCGGTTACAGTTATATTTTTTAATGCATTATATACTGAAAAACCTGTATACACTTTATGAGTTTTATCACTTAACTTTTTTAATATTCTAACAGCATCTTTTTTATTTTTCGGTTTACCAATTGTTTCTTTTTCCAGTACAACTAAAGTATCCGCAGTAATTATTATTCCATCATTGTGTATTTTTTTTGCAGCGTTTAATTTTAGAATAGAAAGTCTTTTAACTGTTTTAATAAAAGATTCATTTTTCTTTATGGACTCATCACATTCAACAGAAAAGACTTTAAATTTTAAGTTTAATTGTTTCAACAAAACTTTTCGTCTTGGTGATTTTGAGGCAAGATAGATTGGTATGTTTTTATTTATCATTTAAGATTGGTTCTATTTCTGTACCAGGAAAATAATGGGATAATATTTCTTTATAGTCTGTCCCTTCGTGTGAAAGATAAAGTGTTCCCCATTGACATAGTCCGACACCGTGGCCATTACCTTTACCGTTAATAACAATATTATCATCATCCATTTCTACTTCAAACATAATACTCCTTAAAATACCTCCATTAGCCCTTCTTATAATACTTCTAATTCTATTCCCTTTAAGTATAATTTCTTCATCATCATTTTCATCAGAGTCTAAACTAATTTTAAGTTCGTTAACTCTACCCGATTCAAATCTGCTTTCGATCTCAATATCATCAATTGTATAATTAATATTTTTTATTTCGTTGGTTTTAAGAAGCATTGCTATAAATTTAACTTCTGTATATTCTTCTGTCCATTCAAAATTTGGCATTATAGAGCAGTAAGGTTTATTGCCGTCTTTTACACCTGCCAAATACGGGATATCATATTTTCCGAAAATATTTTTTGAATTTTCTGTATGCCCACCGCAAGAAGCACTATAAAATACCTGTGCAGGTTTATCATCATATGTTAAAATTAGTCCGTTTGTTTCATCAATTATTTTATTCGTGAGTGCTTTTTCAGCTGCCACACCCCCGTAAACTTGATCTCTAACATCTAAATACACATCAAAAGTTTTGTTGTTTTTATTCATCTTACTGAATGAATAAGTTCTGGCTGCAACAGCCATTGCTTTAAGTGCTTCATTATTTTCA
>JADFGB010000223.1 GCA_022567875.1 Bacteroidota bacterium
AGATAGCCGATGAAATTAGTATGGATATTTCAACAATAAGTAGAGTAGTTAATAATAAGTATGTGCAGAGCCCTATGGGCATTCACGAACTTAAATATTTTTTTAGTGAGGGTTTAAGTACAGATACAGGCGAGGATATTTCAAACAAACATATAAAAGAATTACTGAAAGAACTTATTGATGGAGAAAGTAAAAAATCTCCATTAAGCGATGAAAAACTGGCAGAACTGCTAAATGAAAAAGGCATTCACATAGCAAGAAGGACTGTTGCTAAATACAGGGAACAGCTAAAAATTTCAGTTGCAAGACTTCGGAAAGAATTATAATGCAAATCTTTGTTGACGTTTTTCTAATATTTATCCTCTATTTTTTATTTGGATACACGCACACATTTTTATCATCAAAAAAAAATAAGTATTTTATAAAAAATAAATTCGGAAATCTTATCGCTTTTTATCGATTAATCTTTAATATAATTTCTATATTATTTTTAGTGTTAATATTTAATTATGCACCGCACCCTGATATAACAATTTATGATTTACAAAACCCTTATGATTTCCTTATTTTAATACCGCAACTTTTGGGATTAGTAGGTTTTTTTTGGAGCTTTAATTATTTATGTGCTTCAGAAATTATTGGGATAGGACAAATTAAAAGATGGTTAAGAAATGAATATGATATGGAAGATCTGGATGAAAAAACCACACTAAATATTAGAGGACCGTTCAGGTATGTTAGACACCCTGTTTATTTTTTCTCAATTTTATTTTTAATTTCCAGACCAACAATGGACCTTTTTTATTTAATTACTTTTATATGTGCGGTTATTTATTTTTATATAGGCTCAATTTATGAAGAAAGAAAATTGGTTGAGGAATACGGCGACTTATATACTCAATACCAAGCGATGGTACCCAGAATATTACCGTTAAAAATATTTAATCCATATAAAATTAAAGAAACATTTTAATCCGTTAACTAACGGATAATAATATTTATACTAAGTTTGCCTGTTGAACATTTTTCAAGCAGGTTTATACTGAGAATCATTAAAAGAAATTGGGAGAAATTTTATGGAAATGAAAATAAACGCAACCACGATCTTAGGCATTGTGCATAACGGAAGCGCTGCCATTGGAGGAGATGGACAGGTAACTTTGGGAAATACAATTATGAAACACAATGCAGTAAAGATAAGATCTATTGCAAAGGGTAAAGTGTTGTGTGGTTTTGCAGGTGCTTCTGCGGATGCTTTTACACTTATGGAAAGATTTGAAGATAAACTTCAGCAATACAGGGGGGATGTTAATCGTGCTGCTGTTGAACTAGCCAAAGATTGGAGGCAGGATAAATACCTTCGCCGGTTGGAAGCTATGCTTGCTGTAATAGCGGAAGGTAAAGCACTTGTAATTTCAGGTAATGGTGATGTTATTGAACCGGATGATCAAATTGTTGCTATCGGTTCCGGCGGAATGTATGCATTAGCCGCGGCAAAAATGTTAAAAAAATATGGTAAACTTTCAGCTAAAGATATTGTTAAAGAAGCATTAAAAACAGCTTCACAAATATGTATTTATACAAATGATAAAATAAATGTTGTGGAATTAAAGAAATAAAAAAACGGATATAAAATGGAAAATAATTCAAATAAAGAACTAACACCAATGCAGATTGTAACAGAACTTGATAAATATATTATAGGACAGGAGGATGCTAAGCGAGCAGTTGCTATTGCACTCCGTAATAGATGGAGGAGACAACAGGTTGAAAGCCCTCTTAGAGAAGAAATTTCTCCTAACAATATTATTTTAATTGGACCGACCGGAGTTGGAAAAACAGAAATATCGAGAAGACTTGCAAAACTTGTCAATGCACCTTTTATAAAAGTTGAAGCATCTAAATTTACGGAAGTCGGCTATGTGGGAAGAGATGTAGAATCAATGATAAGAGATTTGGCTGACTTTGCTGTAAACATGGTAAAAACTGAAAAAACATTGGAAGTGCAAGCAAAAGCAGAAAAACTTGCCGAAGAAAAAATATTAGATATATTGATTCCACCTGTAAAAAGAATGATGCAAAAACAAACCCAAAAAGATGCTGTTGTTTCTAAACAAGAAGAGTATGAAAATCAAAAAACACGAGAGTGGATGAAAAAGAAACTGCAAAAAGGTGAACTCGACGAGAAAATGATAGAATTTGACACAACTGCTGTTGCTACTAATATAGGGATGCAAATATTAGGTCCATTTGGTATGGACGATATGGGTATAAATTTTAATGAGATTCTGGGTAACATAATGCCCAAAAAAAAGAAGAAGAAAAAAACAACAATTGCCGATGCAAGAAAATTCTTAATTCAAGACGAAGCTCATAAATTAATTGATATGGATGTTGTTCAGAAAGAAGCGATAAAAAGAGTAGAAAACTCAGGTATAGTTGTTATTGATGAAATAGACAAAGTAGCGGGAGGAGGAAGCAAAGGACAGGGACCGGATATTTCCAGAGAAGGTGTACAGCGCGACTTACTACCAATTGTTGAAGGTTCTAACGTAAACACAAAATATGGAATTGTAAAAACCGACCACATTTTATTCATTGCTTCCGGTGCTTTTCATATGACAAAACCCTCTGACTTAATACCCGAGCTACAGGGAAGATTCCCCATAAGGGTAGAATTGAATAGTCTGACAGAAGAAGATTTTGTTAAAATTTTAACTACACCTAAGAATGCTCTTTTAAAACAGTACATTGCTCTTTTAGAGACTGAAGGTGTTAACCTGGAATTTACACTAAGTGGTATAAAAGAAGTTGCACGGATAGCATGTGAGGTAAACAACCAGGTTGAAAATATTGGGGCAAGAAGGTTACATACAATTCTTACAACATTACTCGAAGACATTCTTTTTAATGTTCCAGACGCAGTACCCGAAATGAAGATTAAAATAAACGCTAAGATTGTAAAAGAAAAATTAGATAAGATTGTTAAAGATAGAGATTTAAGCAAATATATTTTGTAAAGGGATAACGAAAGAAAACAATTTTTTAAAAATATTTAAACCTCAGAGGTCTACAAGACCTCTGAGGTTTTTTTCTTCGCATTACTTCTCACGTCTTCCATTTCACGTTTTTAATCTTTTTACTGCTTGTAATTATAAACTTTTTTATATTTAGTAAGTTTTATCCTTTAAATAGTTTATAATATTTTATGCTTTCAAAAACCTCTCAATTTTCAAGCAAACAAGTTGTTAAAAGAATTGTAATAATATTATCAATTCTATTTTTGGTTTTATACAAAAGCACAGGTTCTTCCATAGATTACACCATAAGCAGTGTCTTTAATAAAGTTTGGGGAGAGGTGCAGCCTGACACAAATATTATATTAATAACCATATCTGCCGATGATATTTCTCAAATAGGACCCTGGCCGATAAAACGAAGCTATTATGCTTTACTCGTAAACAGCTTAACAAAATTAAAAGCAAAAAAAATAG
>JADFGB010000224.1 GCA_022567875.1 Bacteroidota bacterium
TTATCCCGTTGAAAAATTTTATAGAGATGTGAAATTACTAACAATAGGAGAAGGAACATCGGAAATACAAAGAATTGTAATTGCAAAAGAATTACTAAAAGACTAGGATGGTTAATTTACCGATGACTAAATAAATATGAAAATAATTGGAAGTAAAATAAAAGAAAACGAAACTTATTTGAAACGCGAAGATTATTCAAAAAACTTACTTCGCAAATTAAAAGCTGAAAAGAAAAAGGTCTCTTTAGGCGGCGGCGAAAAAGCTTTAGAAAAACATAAAGCAAAAGGTAAAATGACAGCCCGGGAAAGGATTAACACTCTCTTGGACGATCCAAAAAACTTTTACGAACTGAACTCTTTTGCAGCTTATGATATGTACAAAGAATACGGCGGTGCACCTTCTGCAGGTACAGTTTACGGTGTTGGTAAAATTCACGGCAGGCAGCATTTAATTGTTGCAAATGATGCAACTGTAAAAGCAGGTGCTTGGTTCCCAATGACAGCAAAGAAAAATCTTAGAGCACAAGAAATTGCAATGGAAAATCATCTGCCAATTATTTATTTGGTTGACAGTGCAGGTGTTTTCCTACCACTTCAGGAAGAAATCTTTCCAGATAAAGAACACTTCGGAAGAATTTTTAGAAATAATGCAAAAATATCTTCTATGGGAATTCCACAAATTGCCGCAATTATGGGCCCCTGTGTTGCCGGCGGTGCATACCTACCCATAATGAGCGATGAAGCATTAATTGTTGAAGGTGAAGGATCGGTTTTTTTAGCAGGCTCATATTTAGTAAAAGCTGCAATCGGTGAAGACATTGATAATGAAAGTTTAGGCGGCGCAAAAGTGCAGTCAAATATTTCCGGAGTAACTGACTATATTATGAAAAATGATGAGGAATGTCTTGCGCAAATAAGAAGTATTGTTAATAAAAACGGTGAAAGAATAAAAGCCGGTTTTAACAGAATCGAAAGTAAACCCCCTCTTTATTCAAGTAAAGAAATTTATGGAATACTTCCAGAAGACACCACCAAACAATACGATATGTATGATGTTATTGCCAGGATCGTTGATGATTCCTCTATTGACGAATATAAGGCTGGGTACGGTAAAACTATAATAACTGCTTATGCAAGAATTGACGGTTGGTCAGTAGGAATTGTAGCAAACCAAAGAAGCATTGTTAAAACAGAAAAAGGTGAAATGCAGGTAGGTGGTGTTATTTATTCCGATAGCGCAAATAAAGCAACACGATTTATAATGAATTGTAACCAAAAGAAAATTCCATTGTTGTTTTTACAGGATGTGACCGGTTTTATGGTAGGCAGCAGAGCAGAACACGGTGGTATAATTAAGGACGGAGCAAAAATGGTTAATGCCGTTGCTAATTCAGTTGTCCCGAAAATTACAATTATAGTGGGAAACAGTTTTGGAGCCGGTAACTATGCAATGTGCGGTAAAGCTTACGATCCCCGTTTTATTTTCGCTTATCCGAATGCCAAAATTTCTGTAATGGGTGGAGCACAGGCAAGCAATGTTTTACTAAGTATAAAATTAAAGCAAGCAGAAAAAAGCGGAGAAAATTTTACAGATGAAAGTAAGAAAAAACTATTAAAGAAAATTACTGAATCTTACGAAAATGCAAGCTCACCATATTATGCTGCGGCAAGACTTTGGGTTGATGAGATAATTGATCCGGCGCTTACAAGAGAGTATGTATCAATGGCAATTGAGGTTTCGAACAATAATCCCGATATGCCAAAGTTTAATACAGGTGTAATACAAACATAAATTAATTTGATGCGTTTCTTAATAATTTCATTATTACTTGTAAATTCTATTTCCCCTCAAAATAGTAAATTATATAAAGCTATTGAACACATATCAAATTATATTGCATCGGATTATTTCCAAAATTTAGCAAATACTAAATCTGATTTACAGTTAATAGATTCAATATATGTTAATCAATTAAAATATCAGAAGTACGATTTTACCGAAACTTTACTTTCTTTAACTTTTGCATTAGTACCTGTTAGGGAAGTACCTATTAAATTCCCTCTTTTAAATAAAATAAATTATCCCTTGATATCAGTAACTGATTCTCTTTTTAATTTGAAGAACAAGCATTTGCCAAAATATTTTTTTGTAGATTCTCCAACTAATAAATTTGGCGATAAAGATAAATTATCTCACTTTTTTGGGAGCGCATTTATATCATACAGTTCAAACATTTTTGATTTCGTAGACCTAATTGGTTATTTTATTGAAGTTTTTGAGAAGAATTTTAAAGTGCAATCCACAATTGACAAACGTGATATGATGGCAAATACTTTGGGGAATATTTTTGGTAAATTGTTAAAGGATAACAAAAATATTTTACCGTCACAAATTTTAATAACAAGAACATTATTACATTTTAGATTAAATCAATGAAAACAATTTTAATAATAGACGACGAAATAGGAATCTGCGAAAGTATAAAGTTAATTCTAGATTATGAAGGTTATGAAACCGACTATGCAACTTCAGGTAAAGAAGGATTGGAAAAGTTAAACGAAAATGAATATTCTGTATTACTTTTAGATATTCAGATGCCTGAGATGAATGGCTTTGAAGTATTGAAAAAAGTAAAAAACCAATTCCCTTTTATTTCAGTAATAATAATATCTGCGCACGGAAGTTTAGAAAATGCAATAAAAGCCACAAAACTTGGAGCTTATGATTTTATTGAGAAACCCATAGACAGGGAGAAACTTGTAATCAGTACACGTAATGCTATTGATAAATCAGCACTGCTTGAAGAGAATGTTGAAATAAAAAAATCACTTTTGGGCGACGGACAAATATTGGGCAAAAGCAAAGCAATAAATGACATTCTACTTATGATTGAAAAAGTAGCACCTCTTACAACAAGAGTTTTAATTACAGGAGAAAACGGTACAGGCAAAGAATTAGTTGCAAGAGCCATACACAATCAAAGCAAGAGAAAAGATAAACCTTTTATAGAAGTTAACTGTGCAGCAATTCCAAATGAGTTAATTGAATCAGAATTGTTTGGACATGAAAAAGGATCTTTTACCGGAGCTTCTCAACAACGTATAGGCAGATTTGAATTAGCAAAAAATGGCACCTTGTTTTTAGACGAAGTAGGTGATATGAGTCCACAGGCACAGGCAAAAGTTTTAAGAGCAATTGAAGGCGGAAAGATTGAAAGAGTAGGCAGCGGAAAGAAGATTGAAGTTGATGTAAGAATAATAGCGGCAACAAATAAAAATCTTAAAGAAGAAATCGCCAAAGAAAACTTTAGAGAAGACCTTTACCACAGATTAAATGTCATTCCTATTTTTGTTCCCCCTCTGAGAGATAGGGTTGAGGACATACCAATATTGATAAATCATTTTGTGAATGATATTACATCGAGATATAACAAACCCCTTGTTAAGTTTGCAAAGGATGCTATTGAATTATTACAGTCACAAAAATGGAGCGG
>JADFGB010000225.1 GCA_022567875.1 Bacteroidota bacterium
TCATCATTCATTTTAGAAAATGTATTGGCTAAAAGAATTAATGCAGGTTGTAGTACCAAAGCTCTTGCAAGGGAAATACGGAATCTAAACCCAAGACTGCTGTTGTCCGAAAAATGTTTTTCATAGCCTGCAAGTCCAACTGATTCAATCACCTTTTGAATTTGCTCATTAGAAATATTAACGGATAATTCAGAATTGTTGATAACAAATTTTATATTTTCTTCTACATTAAACCAAGGTAAAGAAGATGGTTCTTTAGGAATGTAAATTACTTTTGAATTATCATTTTTTAATTTTATTTCACCTTGAAAGTTATCTTCAACATTACCGATAATTTTTAGTAAAACAGATGCTGAACTGTCAAAACAAAGAATGCAGTTTATTGAGTTTTGTTTCGCTTCAATTTCAAAATTAAAATTTTGAAATTGATTACTATAATTTAAGTCGCTTATTTTCAGTATTTTTTTAAGTTCTTCTTTCAAAACTATTCCCAATAAACAAATCTGTTAAAAAGAAATTTCAATATATAATTACCGCTTATAATTGTTAGACATATCAACAAAGAAACTGAGAACAATGTAGATAGATCTCTATATTGAACCGAATTGTTAATAATAGTTCCTAAACCCCAAGCATTCTGTATATATTCAAATGTAATTAAGATTGCCCAAAGTTTCAGATGAAAAATAATTAAAGAATTTTCTAATAACGGCAGAAGTTGTTTGAATTTTATTGCAGCATAATTTTTATTGTCTTTTACTCCAAGTGATTTGAGAGAAACAACATACTCATTCCCTAATTTATCTTTTTCATTAATTACTAATCCTGATAAATAAATAAAACTTGAAATAGTTAGAAAAATATATTCTATATAAATTGAATGTGGAAACCAAAAAATTAGAAATATTCCTATTAAAATTCCTGGAATAAAATATTTTAATTTATAAATTGAAAGGATGAATTCACTAATAATATTTTGGGTAAGCAAATAATATTTTAAAAAATACAGCAGTAATACAGATATAATTATTGAAAAAACAATAGCACCAAGCGAGAAAAAAAAGTTTGAAGGTAATTGGTAAATGTTAAACAAATCAGAAAGTGAATTATAAACTATTAACGGTTTGGGCAGAAAACTATTTTGCTCAAGAACAAACTGAAATAAGATAATCCAAATCAGCAGAAATGATAATATTAGAGTGAATGGTTTTTTAAAATAAATATTCTTATTTGACATTATTGATGCAAAAAAAATGGATAAAAATAGTTCTCAATTGATTAGTCAAATATATTGATTACAAAGTGGTTATTCAAATTTAGTAATGCAAAAGTAAATTTTTATTCTTGATTTAAGGACACAAAATAATAAATTAAGATTTTTTAAAGTTTTTAATTTATAATTACAAATTCAATGAAATTAAATTTGTTAGTGATAGATATTGCTAAGGCTTTTAAGGCGTGGGCAAGGAATGATTAGAACATTTCTAAGCTTTGGGATAACCTCGGAGGTCTTAGAATTGAGTTTTTGATGTGATTTTATTTTAATAATTCTAATATAAATGGGTTTGTTTTTTTCTCTTCGCCTATTGTTGATTTATCGCCATGCCCGGGATAGATAGTAACGCTGTCATCCAATGTTAATAATTTAGTTTTTATAGAATTAAATATAGCAGATGTATCGCTTCCCCATAAATCAGTTCTGCCAATACTGCCTTTAAATAGTACATCTCCTGTAATGCAGAAATTTTCATCTTCAAGTAAATAGCACATTTCCCCGGGAGTGTGTCCTGGTGTAAGTAAGGGTTTGATTACAGTTCCGTTCAATGTGATGGTATCAGTCTCTGTTATAAGTTTATCGGGTTTGGGAGGTTTTTCCATTTCTACTCCAACCATAGACATTTGTTTATCGTAGTGTTCCAACAATATTAAATCATCAACAGGAATTATATATTCAGTTAAATATTTTTCTTTTACATATTTGCAGCCTAAAATATGATCTATATGGCAGTGAGTATTGAGCATCGTTGTAAGATTAATTTTTTCACTTACTATAAAATCATCAAATATTCTTTCTTCATTTTTATTTGACATCCCAGGGTCAATAACAATACTTTCCCTGTTGGACTCCGACCAGAGAAGAAAAGTGTTTTCATCAAATGGGTTAAAAGTAAAAGATTTAATTTTTATCATTTGTTCTATTTATTAAAATTTTTGGCTAATCTATTATTAATATTTTTTGTGTAATTATTAAAATTATTTTTTGTCTCTTCAATCGAATCACCACCGAATTTTAAAAGAAAATATTTTGCTAAACTCCATGCAAGCATAGATTCAGCAATTACAGCACAAGCAGGAACAGCTACAAAATCGCTCCTTTCTCTTCTAGCATCAACTGAACTCATTGTACTTAAATTTACGCTCTTAATCGGAGTCATTAATGTTGAAATAGGTTTCATAGCTCCTCTTACAATTATTGGTAAACCGGTCGATATTCCTCCTTCAATTCCACCTGCTCTATTTGTTCTTCTAGTAAGCTGTTTGTTTTTTATTATAATTTCGTCGTGCACCTCCGATCCGAAACTTTCAGCAGATTTAAAACCTTGACCAATTTCTACTCCTTTAACTGCTTGTATTGACATAATTGAGTGAGATATTTCAGCATCAAGTTTTTTGTCATATTGCATAAAACTTCCGAGTCCTACAGGCACACCCGTAGCTACAACAATAAATGTCCCTCCGAGAGTATCGCCTTTTTTCTTTGCTGTTTTTATTTTTCTAATAATTTTTTCTTCATCTGTTTTATCTAAAACTCTTACCTGGCTTTTATCAGATTTTATAGATAGGTCCCAAGCATTAAAATTTTTTCTGATTTTATTCTCAATAAGTTTTTTTGTTATTTCGTTTGATGAATAGATGCCGCCTATACTTTCAACGTAACTTCCTATCGAAATACTAAATTCTTCTAAAAATTTTCTTGCAATACTGCAAGCCGCAACCCTTGCAGCGGTTTCTCTTGCACTTGAACGTTCAATTGAATTTCTAATGTCATCAAAATTAAATTTCGTAACACCCACCAAATCTGCGTGTCCCGGACGCGGTATAGTAATCTTTTCAATTTTGGAATTTGTTTTTTCTATTGACATTTTTTGGGTCCAATTTTTCCAATCCTTATTTTTTATAACAAGGGAAATAGGAGAGCCGAGAGTTTTACCCAAGCGGATACCAGATAAAATATACGTGTGATCGGATTCTATTTTCATCCTACTGCCTCTGCCGTATCCTGCTTGTCTTCTTTTAAGATGAAAATTTATATACTTTTTATCTATTTCCAAATTTGAAGGAAATCCGTCAACAATTGTTGTTAATGCTTTCCCGTGTGATTCACCTGCCGTTAAAAATCTTATCATAATATTATTTTTTTATTAAAATGTAAATATAAAAAAACGCCCGTAAATACGGGCGTATAATTTATAGATTTTTAGTTTACTA
>JADFGB010000226.1 GCA_022567875.1 Bacteroidota bacterium
TTCATTAAATATTAATTGATAATTCCTAATTACGTCCATAACAATACAGGAGGATATATTTAAATTGTTAATTTTACTGAATTTTTTGTTTAATAGCTTTCCTAAAAATTGTCCTCCAAAAAAAGCACCGACTAAAACAGGATACGTTATAAATTCAAATCCAAGCCCCGATATAAAACGCAGAGCTATTATGACAAGCACAGGTATATGAATTGCAAGTATCCATTGCAAAGTAAATTTTTTTGTGTTTGCTCTCCAATAACCGAATGGAATGTTAAAAACAAAAACTATAAGTCCGACAATCAAAAGAATCATAATAACAACAAATTAATTCTAATTATTAAAATCCCCTTTTTAATATTTTTGCTAAATCTGCCTTAACCATTAAATGGACAAGGTCTTCAAATTTAGTTTTAGTTTTCCAGTTTAATTCTTTTTCTGCTTTTGCGGGATTACCGATAAGTAAATCCACTTCGGTCGGTCTGTAGTAATTGGGGTCTATACCTATTATTTCATCACCGATTTTAAGTGTGTTTTTAAGTTGGTAATTAAATTTTTCTTTTCCGGATTCTACAAGATTTTCAGCAACAGTTAAATCTATTTTTTTTATAAATCCTTTTTCATTTTCCTTTTCACCCTTCCATTCTAATTCTATGCCTATGTTTACAAAAGCATTCTCAGTAAATTCTTTTACCGTGTGAGTCTCTCCTGTTGCAAGAACAAAGTCCTCCGCATTTTTGTAATTGAGTATTCTCCACATACCTTCACAATATTCCGGGGCAAATCCCCAATCTCTTTTTGCATCAAGATTACCGAGAGTAAGTCCCTGTTGTAAACCTGCAATTATTCTTCCTGCAGCTCTTGTAATTTTTCTAGTAACAAAAGTTTCACCTCTGCGGGGAGATTCGTGGTTGAATAATATTCCGTTACACGCAAAAATATCATATGCCTCGCGGTAATTAACTATTATCCAATACCCGTAAAGTTTTGCTACTCCGTAGGGGGAACGGGGATAAAATGGTGTGTTTTCATCTTGCGGTACTTCTTTTACTTTTCCGTATAGTTCACTTGTTGAAGCCTGATAAAATTTCACTTGCTTTAATCCGACTTCTCTTATTGCATCTAAAAAGCGGAGTGTTCCTAATGCATCAACTTGTGCTGTGTAATCAGGTATTTCAAATGAAACTTTAACATGACTTTGAGCGGCAAGATTATAAATTTCATCAGGTTCAATCTTTTCTAACAGACGATTTAAATTGCTTGTATCAACCAAATCCCCGTAATGAAGAAATAATTTTTTATTTAATATTGCTTTATCATTATATAAGTGATCTATTCTTGCAGTGTTGAATGAACTGCTTCTTCTTATTATCCCGTGAACTTGATAACCTTTTTTTAATAATATCTCAGCTAAATAACTTCCGTCTTGACCGGTTATGCCCGTTACAATGGCTTTCTTCATCAAATTTCCCTCAATTAATTTATGTTTTGCTTTTTAAAATATTCATAAGCTAATTTAATTCCATCTTCAAGACTTGTTTTGTGTTTCCAACCTAATTTATGAAGCCTTGAAACATCCATCAGTTTTCTCGGCGTTCCGTCAGGCTTTGATGAATCATATACAATCTTACCTTTGTAATCTACTATGTTAGAAATCTTTTTTGCAAGTTCATCAATAGTTAAGTCTTCACCAGTGCCAACATTAATTTGTGATATTCCATTATCATAAAGATCTTTGGCATTAACATTTTCAAGTAAAAATAAAATTGCTTCGGCAAGGTCGTCAACATAAAGGAATTCTCTTTTAGGTTCCCCTGTACCCCATAAAATTACATCTGATTTATTACTTAATTTTGCCTCGTGAAACTTTCTTATTAAAGCAGGAAGAACATGAGAAGTTTCTAAATCAAAATTATCGTTTGGTCCATAAAGATTTGTTGGCATTGCTGAAAAGAAATTACAACCGTATTGTTGATAATAATTTTCACACAATTTAATTCCTGCTATCTTAGCTACAGCATAAGGTTCATTTGTATATTCCAAATAATCTGAAAGGAGATATTCTTCTTTTAAAGGTTGCGGTGCCAATTTTGGATAAATACAAGAGCTGCCTAAGAATATTAATTTTTCAACACCTGTTTTGTATGCTGAATTTATAATATTAGTTTCAATCATTAGGTTATCATAAATATATTCGGCACGGTAAGTATTGTTAGCAAGTATCCCACCGACCTTTGCTGCAGCCATAATAACTATTTCAGGTTTTTCGTTTAAGAAAAATTTTTCAACATTTTCTTGTCTAGTTAAATCCAACTCAGAAGAAGGTCTCACTAATAAATTATAATAACCGTTTTTAGTAAGCTGCTTATTTATTGCCGATCCTACCATCCCGTTGTGTCCTGCTAAATATATTTTTTTGTTTTTAAAATCAGCCATAATTATTTGTATATAAAGTCTCTAATCGTATCAACTACATACTTTATTTGCTCTTCGGTCAGTTCGGGAAAAATTGGCAGTGCTAAAGATTTAGCACAAGCTTCCTCAGCAATAGGAAAATCACCTTTCTTATAATTTAAATTTGAAAAACATTCCTGTAAATGAAATGGCACAGGATAATAGATTTCATTTCCAATTTCGTTTTCTGATAAATATTTTCTTAACTCATCTCTTTGTTGAACTCTAATGATATACTGGTTATAAATGTGATGATTTTTAACATTTTCAGAATACTCTTTAAACACAGCTTTGGGCAACAGTACTTTATTTATATCATTAAATTCGGTTTCACCTACGGATGTAGCAAGTCCAACTTCTATAAATAACTTGTTATATAAATCGGCGTTTGCTCTTCTCTTTGCCGACCAAGAATTTAAATGAGGAAGTTTTACATTCAACACAGCAGCTTGCAAAGCATCTAACCTAAAATTACCACCGATTGTTTTATGATAATATTTTGGTTTCGATCCGTGGACACGCATTATTTTTAATCTCTCTGCTAATTCAGGGTTGTTTGTTACTGTTAATCCACCGTCTCCATAGCAGCCCAAATTTTTTGAGGGGAAAAATGAGAAACAACCAATATCACCGATTGTACCGACGTATCTGCCGTCTTTATATTGAGTGCCGATTGCTTGAGCAGCATCTTCTATAATTTTTAAATTATATTTTTTTCCAATGGAAACTATTTTATCCATCTCGCAGCTTTGTCCGTACAGATGAACCGGAATAATTGCTTTAGTTTTTTCTGTTATTTTTCTTTTTATGTCTTCAGTATCAATGTTAAAAGTTGTTTTATCTATATCAACAAAAACGGGAATTGCATTCAATCTGCTAACAACACCGGCTGTTGCAAAAAAAGAATAGGTCGGTACAATTACTTCGTCTCCAGATTTTATTCCTATAGCCATAAGAGCCAACAATAAAGCATCTGTTCCTGAAGAAACACCTATTGCATAGTTGCAATTTAAATAGTCACAAAAAGCTTT
>JADFGB010000227.1 GCA_022567875.1 Bacteroidota bacterium
TATTGCGACACCAGAGACCTTGGAGGTCTTGAGAGCCGTTTTCTTCAATCCAGAGTTTCTTCGTCCAGGGCAAACGTCATTGGGCATCACAGAAAAGGCAGCGGCTGAATTTGGTAAGCTGGCCGACATGCTTCGTGACAGGGGAATTGAACCAGAAACCGCCGCTCACTTCCTCACAAAGCTTATATTCTGCCTATTCTCAGAGGACGTTGGACTTCTGCCCCAAGGGCACTTTTCCAAAATCATTCCAACTTTCATGAAATATAGCTTCTCCTATTGAAAAAGTTTTGGTTGGAGAGTAACTAGTGCATTCTTCATCTTCAATTCCATCCAAAGAAACCTTGGTCACTTTTACATCATCAACTAAATCAATAATCATAGTTTGCTTACATTTTTTACATTTTGCCCAACGTTTGTTTTCTTCTTCAGTATTTATTACATCGCCTGCTAGTTCCATTTTTGTAACAGTGTTACAAACGGAACAAAATGCTTCAACATTCTTCAATCTTGCCATTGTATATCATTCCTTTAAAATTATAGGACGTTAAATATATTAAAGAAATGAGCTTTAATCAACCTATTTACATATTTAATTATTTAATATAAAGGGTTGTTTATAGTATGTAGAGGCAAATTTTAATTTATATTTTTCGGGTAGTTTTTCTTCAGGTAAATTAGAAATTAAAGCGCAAATATTATTTCTGACTTTAGTCATAATTGTTAATAAATTCCCAAGATAAAGTCTATATTGATTACCATTTTGGAGATACTGATACAGATCATTTGTAATAAATATTTTGGTATTATCTTTAAAATATTTTTCATCTACCTGAAAGATATACAAAAGATTTCCGCTTTTGTCTTTATAAATGTGATGTGCGAACTTAACACCGTTAAAATTTGATACAATACCTCCAATCAAGTTGCAATTTTCTACAAGAGCGACCCTTGTGGGATAAGAAACGCCATTGGCTTTAAAAAACTCTTGTAATTCTTTAGGATTGTTGGAATACATTTGAATAGGCATTTTACCTGAAACAATATTTTGGAAATTGTCAACAGCTTGTATAAACATATTTTGAGACTGGCTTCCTTTAAGTGTTATATTAGTGTCTGTGTTTAAGGGAGGTCTGTTAAAAATTAATAGAGCAAAAGCAATAAAAATCACTGCAAATGTGCTGTAAGTTATAAATCGTTTATTTTGAATAAATGTCAATTTATTTAAAAAATTAAATCGATTTTGTTTAGATATAATTTTTTGCAGTATTTCATCTTTTTGTTTTACCGATAGTTCTGCCGGAGAAACTTTATCTTTTATAGTTTTTTTTAACAACTCAAGAGTTAAAAATTCGAATTTTAATTTTTTATCATTTTTAATTTTTTTAATTATTTCTTCTTTCTTTTTTGGTTCGTTTATTTCACCGTCAATTAAAGAAGAAATTTCATCACAATGAATGTTATCTTTCATTTCTATTCCTATAATTATTATTTTTCAGTATAACCTTTATTTGATGCATACTTATAAAGTTTTGCAAATAAAATTTTTCTAGCTCTGTGTAACCTTGACCTAACAGTACCAATTGGAGCGTTTGTTATTTCGGCAATTTCTTCGTAAGAAAAACCTTCCAAGTCACAAAGAACAGTTACAGTTCTAAATTCTTCAGAGAGAGATGCTATTGCCTCGGTAATTTCATCACCCAAAAGATTCTTAAAAAATTCGTCTTCAAGATGATTATTATTTACAAAAGAAGCTTTTATCTCCTCATAAAAATTTTCAATATCATTATAATCAACTTTTTCAGGCTGTTTTACACGTTTCCTGTAATTATTGATATATGTGTTTTTCATTATTCGAAACAACCAAGCTTTACAATTAGTTCCCTTTTCAAACTTATCAAAAAATCTAAAGGCTTTTATGTATGTATCTTGTACAAGATCGTTTGCGTCATCTCTGTTAGTAGTTAGACTAATTGCAAAATTATACAATGCATTCATATGAGGTTCAGCTTCTAATTTGAAAGAAGCATATAATTGCTCGTTGTCATTTAATAATGAAATTAGTATCGGAAACATTGTTATAAAAAATATGTTTAGTTTTTAATGATAAACTCTTCCGTTAATATTAGTATCAATTTCTTTGCTTAAATTAATAAAGAAACCGTTTATAACTACAAAATTAATTTTGCCGTTTTTACTGATAACAAAATCAGCAGAATTATCTTTCTTTATTTTATTTTTTCTGTATTCATTTCTAACTGAAAAAATATTAATTGGTAACGGAGAAAAATCTCTACCCTCCGTTTCTTCTAAGACTACATTAGTATAACCTTGTTTGAGTAAATTTACAACCAATGAATTGTTCAACTCATTAATATTATTAAATTTTTTATTATACGTTTTACCGGGTATAATCTCGTATCCTTTTAAATTATATTCCTCATATCCATAAAAAATGGAAAGGTCGCCGATTCCTCCAATTTTTGATTTTTGATAAAAGCCGGCTCCATCCTCTTTATTTATTTCTTCCATAATTATTCCTATATCGGCAGAAAAGTTTTGTTCATTTTCTTTGAATGTTAAATTCCTTAAAACTGTATTGAAAAGTTTTTCTTCATTATATGGAATCTCTTCATACAAAGATAACTTAATATCTTCATAATATTTGTCAGCTATTATAAAAAGAGCTGTTATAATGGCAATAAAATTCAGTTTTCTTATAAATTGTTTTTCAGTATCGTTTTTACTTCCACCTGATTCTATAAGAATTGTACTGCTGCCCATACTTTGGAATATATCTCCGTAAGCTCGCGGCTCAAATTCATCTGAGTATCTTGCAATACAAGCGGGTATATATTTTGAGAGCACTTTGTATAATGCTCCGATTATCCTCATAGATTTTTCTCTTGTTGGGTTTAGAGATTTTTCTTTATCGTAAGCCGGTGCTAAAAATGAAATTGTTGACGGATTGTGTGTGTTTCCAGCTGAGTAAAGAATACTTTGGTCGTGCAGGTTAAATGAAAAAACCGGTTCTATTTTTTTGAATGATTCCATTAAAATTCTACCTTCCGGAGTTTGAAGAGCAAGTGCATCTCTGTTGATATCAATGTTGTAAATGTTTTCTCTTTGAAATAATTCAGTACCGTCAGGATTTACAATCGGTAAAAAATATAAAGTTAAATTATTAAGTATTATTTTTTTTATATCATTTAATAAAGAATTATCTAAGAATAAATTAAAAATATCAAATAGTGCCATTGTTGCAGTTGATTCATTGCCGTGCATTTGCGACCAAAGAAATATTTTAGTTTTTCCTTTACCAATGGAAATAAGATTTAAGTCCCGCCCAAGAACGGATTTACCCACAAGCTCAAAATTAAATTTTCCGTATGATTTAATTTTATCAAATATTTTGAGCATATCGGAATGTTTAAACCTTCTGTGTGTAATACTCTTTTCCTTAAAAGAATCGTAATTTTCAAAA
>JADFGB010000228.1 GCA_022567875.1 Bacteroidota bacterium
TAAAACTGGTTTTAAATATTCTGGAAAATTAAATCTGTTGTCAAAAACATCTTCCGAATAATAAAGAGTTTTTATAAAAAGAAATGAAACAATACCACATACAGCACCTAAAATAAAATAAAAAATAATTTCATAAGGTGAGGCAAGTTCATATTTTGGAACCAAGAATGCAGCAAAATCTCCTTCAAACATACGTGATATTACTGTTGCCATAACAGAAGAAATAACAATTGGAGAAAATTGAGCAACGGCAAAATCCATCAAAATAATTTCAACAGCAAACAGAGCTCCGGCAATTGGCGCATTAAAAGCAGCAGCTATTCCTGCCGCCGCCCCACAGCCTACTAAAGTTTTTAGTCTTTTATTCGGCACTCTGAAAAACTGACCAATCGTAGATCCAATGCTCGATCCGATTTGAATAATTGGTCCTTCTCTTCCTACCGATCCACCTGTTCCTATTGTAATAGCTGCAGATAAAGCCTTTATAATTGCGACTCTTGCCCTTATAAATCCACCTTTTAGCAATATAGCCTGCATTACCTCAGGTACACCATGTCCTTTAGCTTCAGGGGCAAAAAAGTAAATAAGCAGACCTGTAAGTAGTCCACCTATCATTGGAATTAAGATTATAAAATACCAAGGTGTATCAATAATATTTTGCAGTAAACCGTTTGATCCTCCAAATGAAATAGATGAGACTATTTTAATTAAAGCTCTAATTGCAATTCCGCCGAATCCACCTATTACACCAATGATAATTGCAATAATTATCATAAATGTGTGTTCTGTCATATTGGCTCTTTCAAAAAGAGCAGCAGTTTGGAAAGAAATCTTGGAGATTATTTTTTTTATCAACTATTTCCTTAAATCAGTTTAGTTGTTTGGACAATTTTGAAAAATAATGTTATATAATAATAAAATATTATCCCAATTCATTCAAATAATGTTAATTATTTTTATAATTAAATTTTGCTAGGATTTAGAATAAATATTAAGTGGTTAGCAAAGATGAAACTTTTTCAGAAATTTCGTCCAGGTCGTACGGCTTGTAAAAAACAGAATGTACATTTTCTCTAATAATTTTATCAATTGCCTTGAGGCTTGATTTATAAACATATGTAATAATTACAGGGATGGAATTATTATTTGTACTGAAATTCTCACAAAAGTTTTCAACTTTAGCATCCGGGTCAGAATCTAAGAATAATAAATTAGGTTTAATAGCAGAAGTAATTTTATCTAAAATATCAAAGTCAGTTGTTGTTATAACGTTAAATTTGTCCTGTAAATAAACTAAAAGGCTCAAACATAAATTATAATCCTTACTATAGAAAAGTATGGTTTTCATTAAAATATTTAAAATTTAATTATATTTTTTATTAACCGATAAAAAAGTATAACTATTTTTATGCCAGTAGCGTAGATTATTCTAATTAGATAGTTATTTACTAAACGGATAGAATATGAAGTTTTTTAATCAAAATATAAAGTAATTTTTAAAAATGATTCTTGGATATGAAAAAAACAGTTAAAATATTTTATGAAATTAGAGAAAAATAATCTTTACTTTGAATTTATACCTAATTCTTTTAATTTTCTATAAATAGTTGATAAACCAACTTTTAATTGTTCAGCCGTTTTCTCTTTATTATTTCCGTTTGCTTCAAGTGCTTGAAGTATAAAATTTTTCTCATACCTTCGGACTGATTCTTCCAGTGAACCAAAATTAGGGTAATCGGCAGAAGTTGAATCAAAGGAAAAATTATCAGGTAAATTCTTAAGGGAGATAAAGTCATCTTTGCAAAATATCACTGCGCGTTCTATAATATTTTCTAATTCCCTTATTTCACCTTTCCACTCGTGCGTTATTAACGCTCTTATTGTGTCATCGTTAAAACCTTTAATTCTTTTATTCATTTCTTTTCTATACTTATTTAAGAAATGGTCCGCAAGTAAAGGTATGTCGTCTACTCTTTCTTTTAAGGAAGGTAGATCAATTTCTATTACGTTTAACCTATAATATAAATCCTCTCTAAAATTTCCTTTGGCAATTTCTTTTTTAATGTTTCTGTTTGTAGAAGAAATAAATCTAACGTCAATTTTAATAGTTAAAGAAGTACCAACGGGAGTTATTTCTTTTTCCTGTAAAGCACGTAACATTTTTACTTGTAAGCCTAGGGACATTTCACTTATTTCATCAAGGAATAATGTTCCGCCGTTTGCAGCCTTTATTAATCCTTCTTTATCAGAAACTGCACCTGTAAAAGCTCCTTTTTTATGACCGAATAATTCGCTTTCAATTATTGTCTCTGATATAGCTCCGCAATTAATAGCTAAAAATGGTTTCTTACTTCTATTACTTTTGAAATGTAAAGCGCGGGCAACAAGTTCCTTCCCAGTGCCGCTATTTCCTGTAATTAATACAGAACTGTTTGTTGCAGCAACAGTATTTATCATTTCATATATTTTTTTTATAGGTTGACTTTTGCCAACTATATTTTCAAAATCAAAGTTGCGATGAATTTCATTTCTTAAAATTTTATTTTCAAGCAATAATTCTTTTATTCCGAAAAGTTTATTTACTTTGATTATTAGTTCGTCAAAATCTACTGGTTTAAGAATGTAATCACTTGCACCATTTCTAAGGGCGGAAATTGCGGTATCGAGAGAACCAAAAGCTGTTATAACAATAATAGAAGTTTGAAGATCTATCTTTATAATTTTTTCGATAAGTTCAGTTCCTTTCATAACAGGCATTTCAAGGTCTGTTATAACAAGGGAAAAAGGTTTTTTAAGAATTTTATCATAAGCTTCTTTTCCGTTAGAAGCTTCTTCAACTTCGTAACCCTCTTTCTTTAAAACGTACGACAATGAATCTTTTATAATTTCTTCATCGTCAACTATTAAAATATTGTTATTCATTTATTCCCCTCATTAAGTATGAATTGGTAATGTTATAAAAAATTTTGTTCCAACATCTTTTTTACTTTCAACCATTAGATCTCCTTGTAAACTTTTTATAATTCCGTAACTAACCCATAAGCCAAGTCCGGTACCTCGTCCTTCTTCTTTAGTTGTATAAAAGGGTTCAAATATTTTTTCAAGATCTTCTTCCTGAATACCAATGCCTGTATCGCTTATGACTATATTTACATTTTCTTCATCAATAGATGTGTTAACTGTAATTTGTTTTAATCTGTTTTTATTAGAGGCATCTATTATACTATCGACAGCATTTAGTAATACATTAATAAAAACTTGTTGAAGTTGATCAGCTATAAGCAATAGTTTTGGTATATTTTCAAGTAAGTTGAGCTTGAATTTAATATCCTTATTTTTAGTACCTGCCTTGATTATATCAACTGCTTCCTCTAATTGTTTATTAATATTTGTAAACTGGAGTTTGTATGTGGAAGGTCTTGAAAAATCTACAAGGTCCCTAATTATTTTTGAAATTCTATTTAC
>JADFGB010000229.1 GCA_022567875.1 Bacteroidota bacterium
TTTTTGGTATTAGGGAGGAATACAGAAATTACAGGAATAAATATTGTTGTTGTTAAAATAGCTGAAGAGAGATAAAAAATGTCCCAAAGAGATTCTGTGAACAATGCAAAAATAAAAGCCAAAAATATAGCAAATACTGAAATCCAACTAGCTATCTGTTTTTTATTTTTTGGAGTTATTCTATTTTTCAACATCGGTTCTACAATATCATAAGAAAGAGAAAGAGCAACAACATTTCCGCAAGTATCAACAGTTGACATAGCGGCGGCTATAAGTCCTACGCCAAGCAGAACATTTAACCATACGGGAGAGAAGTCAGCCATTAGATTTTGGAAAATTAAAGCACCGTCCTGCAATTTTGCAGGTATTTCACCGTCTACTACAGGGTAAAGAATTAAAGCAGTTAAACCGATTATCATTGGAAAAATACCAACGAAAATAAATGAATTTACAGAAGCAATGATAATTCCTTTTCTTGCTTCTTTGTTATTTTTGCTCGCCTGAAGTCTTATCCATATATCTGTTTCAACAAGCCATCCTGGTAAGTATGCTATAAAAGTAAGGACAATAATAGCCATTCCCGGAGCTAAAAAAGTACTAAAATTATTTTCTAATTTGGGAGCAGATAAAGAAATTTCAATTAAATTAAAAGTATGATTTGAAGAAGAAACTGCTGAATAACCAATTACTGCCAGTATAGTAATAAATAATGCAACCAAAACAAATTGTATCTTATCCGTAGAAACAACAGCCTGGAAACCACCTGTGTAAGTATAAATAGCAATAACGAGGGATAGCAAAAACATTGTTAACTGAACTGAGATATTTAGAAACGGAGCAATCGTAATTCCGGCTGCATATATTTCAGCTCCACCCCAAACTATAAAAACAAATATTAAGGGAATGGAAATTAAGCTTCTTATTTTTGTTCCGAATTTCTTTGCTAATAATTCAGGTTGTGAAAATGCCTTGAGTTTTCTAAAAAGTGGGGTGAGTAAAAAGAACCCTCCCATAGTTATCAACCATGGTATAATCAAAAGCCAAGCTGCTCCAATTCCGTACCAATAAAAAAGTTGAACTCCGTAAACACACGACCAGCTAATTGACATCATACTTGCAGATATGGAAAGACCGCTTGACCAACCGGAGAGGCTTTTGCCTGCAGACCAATAGGATTCCGTTTCTTCTTGTATATTTTCTTTTCTTCTCTTTGCCCAAATGAAAAATCCTATTCCAATAACAATTATAGAATACGTTATGAAGGCAAGCCAGTAATAAAAGGAAGTTTCCATAAATAACAAAATATTAAGATATTACTTAAAGATAAATAATATTAAATAAATCAGAAAAATATTTAAGTCATAATCCGAGGAGTGTAATAGAATTTTTTGCAAATTCCACTAAAGGTGTAAAATAAACACCGAGGATTAATGTAGGAATTACCAAAATGAGCAGTAATATTAAATTTGGAACTGTTACACCAAAAGGAGCTATTTCTTTTTCAGAGCTGTCTATGAATAGATATTTTAATACCCTAACATAATAATAAACAGAAACTACCGTGTTAAGCAGAGCAATAAATGCTATCACAATCATTTTAGCATTAAGCAAAGCTAAGAATAAATATAATTTTCCTATAAAACCTGCTGTTGGAGGCAATCCCATTAATGAAATCATAAATATACCGAGCGATACGGTTAGAACGGGTGCTGTTTTTCCGAGTCCTTTATAATCATCAAGCTCTTCACTGCCAATCTTATTAGCAATAAGCATAACAACAAAAAATGCACCTAGATTCATTATTGCATAAATAACAAAATAGATCATTACCGCCATCATTCCTTCATTTGAGAAAGCAATAAGACCAAGTAAAAGATATCCTGCGTGTGCAATACTTGAATAAGCTAACAATCTTTTCATATTGTTTTGCCAAAGTGCAGCAAAGTTTCCTAATGTCATTGTTAGAATAGAAATAATAATAAGGAATGATCTCCAATCAATTAAGGAAATTATATTCCAAGAGCCATCAGCATTTATTGAATCAATGAAAGTAATTTTTGTAAATCTGAAAAGCAAAGCAAAACCGGCTGCTTTACTTGCAACCGATAAATAAGCTGTAATTGTAATGGGTGCACCTTCGTACACATCGGGAGTCCAAAAATGAAATGGTGCAACAGATATTTTAAATCCAATGCCGGCAAATATTAATATTGTAGACAATGTAACAATGAGACTTTGAATTTGCTGAGATTGAAGCAAGCCATTAATTTCATAAATATTTGTGGTACCTGTAATTCCATAAAGAATAGAAATTCCAAACAACATAATGCCCGAAGAAACTCCGCCATAAATAACATATTTTAACGATGCTTCACTGTTACGTAAAGTATCTTTAGTAATTCCTGCCAACACATAAGAAGAAAGAGAAAGTAGTTCTATTGCTAAATAAATAACGATAAGATCAGCTGCAATAATCATAAAAAACATACCGAGAATCATTCCCCAGATAAGAGTATAATATTCACCGAGTCTTTCTTTAGCTTTTTTAATCTCATTGGATGAAATAGTAAAGAAAACAATTATTATTGAAGTAAAGACTATTAACAGTTTAAAAAAAGAACCGAATGAATCTATAGAAAGTAAACCATATTTATTATTTTCGGACATAAATGCAAATGAACTAAATTTAAACTGGTCAATAATAAAAAAACCGGTTACTAATAAACCTATTATCATAATAGGGGATAAATACTTTTTATTTTCACCCATTACCAAATCAACAATAAGGAGTACCACTAAGAAAATAGCAGCTGAAATTTCAGGCATTATATATTGAAGACTATTTACTATTTGATTCAAAATTAAATTCTCTGTATTTGTTATTTTTTATTTATTAAAATCCAATTCGTCTTTTTGACTTCAAAATTGCAATAGCTATATCAGGCAATTTATCACCATAATATTCAATCGCCCCTGATCCGCTTGCACCTTGTTTTCTCTTTATCATTTGTAGGCTAAGTCCTTGCTTGCTCATAGCATCAAGCGCATCACAGCCGAGACGTGGCAAGAGATCAACCGCATACTTCTGAGCTATGCAAAAAAGGAGGGTATTGAAGGTGGCGAGCGCGTTCGTATTGATCCCACCGTTACCGAATCAAACATCCACGCGCCGACCGACAACAAACTGTTGTTCGACTGCGTGCGGGTGCTCGGCCGTCTTTTGAATCGCGCCCACAAGTCGTTCGGCGCAGAGTACTCAAGCGGCGCTACATTGAGGTGATGAACGCTCCGAACCAGAAGCGGCGCCTCGCTCCGTACCGGGATTTATTGAAGGTCACAAGAGAGACGATCCTCTGCGCGGAACAGGCCGTAAAGCGTCTGAAGGAAGATAATGGACGCAAGGCGAACCTTTTGGCCACGGATCTTGAGCACTATATCGAACTTGCCTGGCGCGTGGTCTCG
>JADFGB010000230.1 GCA_022567875.1 Bacteroidota bacterium
ACATTCATATAAACTGATAACCAGTTTTGTTTTTAGCAATCAAAACCACATGCCCTTCTTGGCCATCTATTCCAGCTCTGCGTTCAAAACGAGAATCTCTCGCTACGAAAATCTCCGCTCCTAAGATTGGTTTAATGTCTTTTAATTTTTGCGCTTGTTCATAAAAATCTATCAACCCATAACCTGCTCCAGAATCTGTTAAAGCTACATCAACAACAACAACCAAATATAACGGTTCACCAGTACCAATATCTCGATTGACACCAAGATCGATTATATTTATCAGATAAAAAATTAGAACAAGATGTTAAGACTTTAGAAGATTCAAGTGTATTCGAACAAAGTAAAATAAGACAAGATAATAATCTTCTTGATACAATAATAAAAATAATAAACGTATAATATCTTGTAACTTACAATTTATCGGGATAAAAACATTGAGTAAGCTAACAATCACATTTGAGTAAATTTTATAATGCGCGGAATGATTTGGGGATACCTTACCCCAGTCCTAAACTTTCGGCACAAATTAATACTAATGAAGTATTGTGCCGTTAAAAACCAACCCATCCAATTAATATTTTATTTAAAAATTATTAAATTAAAATAAATATATTATATTATTTTGCATTTATAAATTAGAATAAATTTATTTAATATTTATTATAAGTTTTATGAATAAATTACTTGTTATACCATCAATAGATATCAAAGAAGGAAAAACAGTCAGAGTAGTTCAAGGAATTCCTGAATTAAATTGTAATGAATACGGAAGTAATCCTGTTGAAATGGCAAAATTATGGAGAAAAGAAAATGCAAAAATGATTCACGTTGTTGATTTTGACGGTGCCTGGGAACATTCAAATAAAAATTTTAAAGTAGTGGAAGAGATGTGTTCATCGATAGTTATTCCTGTTCAGTTTTCAGGCGGGATAAGAAATATTGATGATGTTAAAAATATAATGAATTGCGGAATTATAAGATTAGCCATCAATACAATGGCAATTGAGAATAGGAAAGATTTAATTAAAGCACTAGATATATACGGTCCCAAAAAGATTGTGATTGCTCTTGATATACTTGATGATGAATTAGTTATTAAAGGAAGAAAAATAAAAACGGGAATTCACTATTTACAATTTGCAAAAGAAATGTTAGAATTAGGTATTGAAAGATTTTTAGTTACAGATATTTCAAAAAATGGAATGATGGAAGGACCAAATTTATCATTATCAAAAGAAATTGCAGAACAAACAAATGTTAAAATTACACATTCAGGTGGAATAAGAAATAAAGATGAATTGATGGATTTTCAGAATCTTTGTGATATTGGTGTAGACTCAGTAATTATTGGTCGAGCTTTTTATGAAAACAGATTCCCCTGCCAAAAATTGTGGCGCGTAGCAGAAAGTGGAACAATTCAATAAGGAATAAACATGGACAACAAACAACAAGTAATACACAGTAGTTTTTGGACAAATTTTTTTACTTCAAATACCGATGAATCAAACTTAAGAGAAGCTTTACATTCATTACCTTTATTTAAGGATTTGAGCAAAAGGGATTGTACCCTTCTACTTAATATTGTTCATAATAGAATTTATGTAGAAGGTGAATATATTTTTTATCAAGGTGACCCTGGCTTAGGTATGTATATAATTAGAGACGGCGAAGTTGAAATTAAAAGAGAAGGGACATCAAATAAAACTGTAACATTAGCTAAATTAAAAAAAGGAGATTTCTTCGGTGAACTTGCTCTTGTTGATGGAGAGAAAAGATCTGCTTCGGCTATAGCAAAAAAAGATACAAAGTTAGCTGTAATTTTTAAACCGGATTTAGAAGATTACATTGAGAAACTTCCGAAGAAGGGTATAAAAATATTGAGAGGAATTGCAGAAATTATAGCTGCACGCTTAAGAAAAGTAAATGCAGAATTAGACCATCAATAAATACAAAAAGGAAATAAAACTAAATTCCATTATAAAATAATAAAAACTCTAAACAAAGCACCCTGCCCTGTTCTTTGATTGGGGAGACCACTAAAGAAGATTCAATTATAATGATAAAAGAAAAGTTCATAAATCAGGGATTATAAATTATGGATTTAAGATTGGAATCAATTTTTTCTGTTAATAATAAAATCGACTAAAGATTCTAATGCTATCTTGGATTGCGAATCAGGAAAAATCATTAATGCTTTTTTTGCAGCTTCAGAGAATTGATTAGCTTTCTCTAATGCGAATTCAATACCATTATTTGCTTTAACAAAATCAATAACTTTTTGAATGTCTTCTCGGCTTTTGCCTTTCTTAATAATCTTTCTAATTTTGTTCGCTTCTGATTTTGATACGTTATTGAGGGAATAAATAAGAGGTAATGTTATTTTTTTTTCTTTAATGTCACCTCCTATCGGTTTACCAATAATATTACTTTTTCCATTTAGGTCTAAAACGTCATCCGTAATTTGAAAAGCCATTCCAATATTATCGCCAAATGTTTTCATCCCATTTAAATAATCAGGATTATCTGAAGCACTCATAGCACCAATTTGGCAGCAAGATTCAAGCAGAGATGCAGTCTTATCTGAAATTATTTTGTAATATGTCTCCTGATCAATATCTAATTTTCTTGTTTTTTTAATTTGAAGTAATTCTCCCTCAGACATTCTTTTTACTGCATTTGTAACAACTTCTAAAAAGTCATAATCTTTACCTTTAACCGCTATCATCAAACCTTTTGAAAGAAGGTAATCACCCATTAATACAGCAACTTTATTTTTAAACACTGCATTTATAGACCAAAAGCCTCTTCTTTTATCTGCATTGTCTACTACATCATCGTGAATTAAAGTAGCAGTGTGAAGAAGTTCTACTAAAACCGCACCTCTGTAAGTTCTATCTGTAATGCCCCCTGCAACCTTAGAAGATAGCAGAACCAACAAGGGGCGTATCTTTTTCCCTTTTTGTCTGAGTATGTATCGAGTGATTAAATCTACAATACCAACCTTGGAATGCATAGATTCTTTAAAATGTTTGTTAAACTCTTCAAGCTCAGAGCTAATCGGACTACTTATTTCTTTTAATTTAGGTATTATCATTTTTTCTTATAAACAAATTTTGAAATTAATATACTGAATTCATATAAAAATCCAATCGGAATTGCTAAAATAATTTGTGAGACTATATCTGCAGGAGTTAAAAAAGCTGATAAAATAAGAATTAATAGGACAGCATATTTCCTGTTTTTTGACATAAACTTAGGGGTAAGTATTCCTATCTTAGTCAGGAAGTATGTTATCATCGGTAATTCAAATATTACACCCGCACCTAACATAACACTTAGTATTACACTTAAATATTCATTTATAGCAAATTGATTTTTTATATCCTGCGAGCCAAAATTCAAGGCAAAATCTAAAGTAAAAGGAAGCATTATAAAATAAGCAAATAT
>JADFGB010000231.1 GCA_022567875.1 Bacteroidota bacterium
TTTTATTTGTTCCTCTAATTTAATTAAAAAATTCTATTTGTTAATAAATTATATTTGCTTGTGGATAAACTTTATTTACCAATCCAATACGTAAGGCTTCTTCGGCATTTATCATATCCCCTGTTAAAATATATTCTGTAGCTCTACCGGAGTTGATAAGTTTTGTCAACCTTTGTGTACCGCCGTAACCAGGTATAATACCCAAATTTACTTCAGGCTGTCCGAATACAGCATTATCAGAAGCAAGACGAATATTACACGCAAGTGCAATTTCACATCCGCCGCCCAATGCATAACCGTTTACTGCTGCAATTACAAGTTTTTCCATTTTTTCAATTTTAGTAAAAACTTTCTGCCCTTTTTCAGAAAACATTTTTGCCTTTTGTTCGTCAAGATTATTGAGTTCAGAAATATCTGCACCGGCAACAAAAGCTTTTTCTCCACTTCCGGTTAATATTATTACGTATACATTTTCATTTTCATTTAATTGAGAAAAAACTTTATCTAATTCTTCAATAGTCTCATTATTCAGGGCATTTAATTTTTCAGGACGATTTACCGTAACCACGGCAATATTGTTATCAACTTTAACTAATAGATTTTGGAATTCCATTTTATCTTCCTTTTAATTTTATTTTAATTATTGCTTTTTGTTTCAGCTTTTTTTAATTCAGTTCCCACTCCGTATTTATAAACAAGTCTACCACCGTGTTCACCTACTTGGTAAATAAAATATGAACCTACCAAAGCCAACACAACAAATATAAATTTAATATTGGCAGTATATTTTTTCTTAATTACTAAAAAAGTTCTAATAATAAGAATTGTTAGAAAAAACCATATAGTTAAATTTGCGAAATCTTTGTGTTCACCAATTGCTTTAAATGGTATAATTGCACCTGCTTCATCCCATTTACTTGCTAATTCCTCTGCTTGTTGCCCTGTTAAAACGGCAAGAAAAGCTGCAACTACTCCCAAAAATAATGTAATATGTGCAACTCTTGAAAATATTTCTTTTTTAGAAAATGCTGATATTATCTCCAACACTACATAACAAAGGAGCAACACTATTGGGAAGTGAACAATTTTTGGATGTAAGTCGGCTAAAAATTCCACATTAACCTTCAGTCATTATTAAATTAATATTTCACTTTATAAAGGAATAAACCCTTTGCAGGTACTGCTTCTCCTGCAAAACTTCTGTCTTCGTTTTCAAATATTTTATTTACCTGCTCATGATTCCATTTATTTTTATGAGCATTGATCAAAGTGCCGATAATTGTCCTTACCATTCCGTGTAAAAATCTATCGGCTTCAATATAAAAAAATATTTTATCTCTAAATTCTCTCCAATGTATGTCATAAATATTACAAATTTTATTTTTTGTTTCCGTTTTTTTTCTCGCAAATGAAGTAAAATTATTTTTACCAAGAAATGATTTACTTATTTTATTTAAATAATCAATATCAAATTTATCATTCAAAAAATATGAATATTTATTTATGAAAGGTGTTTTAATTTTACTAAACAAATAAATATAACTTCTTTTTTTAGCATCAAATCTTGCATTGAATTCTTCGCTAATTTCTTCCATTAATATAACAGAAATATCATCCGGAAGAATACAATTTAGCGAATGTTTAAATCTATAAATATCTAACTTTTCCTCAAAAATATAATTTGCTACCTGCCCCAAAGCGTGAACACCTGTATCAGTTCTGCCAGAGCCTATTAAGTTTATATTATACTTTGTTATTGTTTTAATTGCATCTGTAATTATTTGCTGTACAGTAACTGCATTGTTTTGGATCTGCCAGCCCGAATAATTAGTACCGTCGTACTGAATTTTTAATTTATAATTCAAAAGTTATTATTTCTCTAATCATAAAATTAAAATAAATTTATAGTTTATTACATCAATATAAATAAATTAGAAATGTGGAAATCGTATTTCCATAGGTAGGATTTATTGTATCTATATTTTTTACCCCTTAATTATTAATAATTACTTCTCACGTCTTTTAATTACAATCAGTGATTTATCATCTGAATATTTACCACCTGCAGAAAATTTTATTACATCTTCTAATATTGCTAATGTTATTTCTTTTACTGTAAGATCTCTATTATTTATTAATGTATTAATAAGTCTTTCTTCATCATAATTTTCAAATTCTCGGTTAGATGAATCCGTAATACCGTCTGAATATATTAATAAGATATCTCCATCAGAAAAATTAATATTTTCAACTTGATATTTCGCATTCGGTACTGGACCAAAAACAGGACCTGTGGGGTAAAGCCTGATAATTTCATCAGAATTTTTCTTTAAAAAAAATGGAGGATTATGCCCTGCATTTGAATAAAGGAACAATCCACATTTATCTGAAGATAGTTCCCCGTAAAAGAATGTTGCAAATTTATCGTCATCAAATATTTTATTTATTTGTCTATTCATCCTTCTCATTAAAGGAGCAATTTTAATCTCAAAATTACTCGCCATTCTCAATGCTCCTGAAATATACATTGCCTCTGCTGCAGCTCCCACACCCTTACTTGCCGCATCGCCTAAAGCAACACCCAATCTTTCTTTGTCCTCTCCAATATCAAGGTAATCAAAAAAATCACCCCCAACGATTTCTGCAGGTTTTGTTATACCGAATAAATCATATTTGTGAAATTTGTATTCGTGTTCGGGTAGAATGCATTTTTGAATTTCTCTTGCTTTGTCAATATCAGCTTTTAAATAATCAGCTTTTTTTGATGAACGTTGTTGTTTTAATTTAGCTGTTAGAGTGGTAGCAATTATACTCAGATTGTATTTTAATTGTTCATTTACATTTTCATTATTAAGTGCAAGTAAATATTCATAATAATTCTTTCCGTTCAATTTTATTTTTGAGCCGACACCGGATGCGGAATATTTGAAAATTCCTTTTCCTTTCAAAGTTTCATTCGTTTCATCACCAAGGATAGTTCTCTCTTCACTAATTAGATCAAAAAGCGGGTAATCTGAAATTTTTACTTTAAAATTATTTTTTATTTTCTCTTCAAATGCTTTTTCACCCCAGTACCGGCGGTAATTATGTAGGTCATCTATTATTATATTTGCTTTTTCAATCTTATCAAGTGCTTGTCTTTTAAGTAACTCGACATGCCCGGTGCGGTCATGCTCAATTTCATTTGCCCGATCCTGGAATACCGATCTAATTTTCTCTGTCATATCATGATGATTTTCATGGAGAGGAACTACACTAGTATTCATATCACACTCTAATGAAGATAAAATTGTCCAATCATTTTCTTCAACAATATTTCCTCTTCGATCTGTTAAATATAATTTGTAAATATCATCGACTCGGCAATAGACAGCTACTCCTTGTCTATTATTAGAAAGTCCACAATTTACCATATTAGGTAGCTCGAGAGCCTTTTTGTA
>JADFGB010000232.1 GCA_022567875.1 Bacteroidota bacterium
CTTCAACTGGAAACAAGAGGAATTGTTGTTGGCAATATTCCTGATGTTTCAACAATTCCGTTTTTCACAACAATAGGTCCAATAATAGCGACAAACCCATTAATTAATTGGACAGCTATTGCTGCAGGTCATGCAGCTGCAGGTCTACCCGGAACCGGAATTATTTATGTTAAGAAAACAGGTTTAAATATAGGTTTGCCTTTTAATTTAGGATTTTCAGATTCTGCTTCGACGAGGAATGGAACAGCTCTATTTACTTTAATTGGACAAACTGCTGCAGGTTTATTAGGCGATGTAACAGGTATATTTTACAGTAGTACAGGC
This sequence comes from Bacteroidota bacterium, assembly GCA_022567875.1. Taxonomy (GTDB): domain Bacteria; phylum Bacteroidota; class Ignavibacteria; order Ignavibacteriales; family Ignavibacteriaceae. The sequence continues at coordinate 325 of JADFGB010000232.1, forward strand.
GTTCCTCCGGGAGTTGATATTACTAAACCATTCGGATTTCACCCTCAAAACCCTTTCCCTGATGCATTTATTTTAGACCCTGATGAAATAACAATTGCAAAAACAGCGGTTGATGCTTTTAATGCAATAATTGCAGCAGAAGCCGGAAGTAGAAATATAGCTGTTGTAGACTTTAATACGTTTTTAAAGAATCTGCAAGCAGGCGGTGGTATTTCCGTTCCAGGAATTGGTGTATTCTCTTCCTCTTTTATTACAGGAGGTACTTTCAGTTACGACGGAGTACATCCATCTTCACGTGGATACGGAATTATTGCAAATGAGTGGATTAGTGTTATAAATCAGAAATTCGGTGCCACTATTCCACCTGTTGATTTAAATAGCATACCCGGAATGCCAATCGGTAAATTAGCAAGCGGTAAATTTCCTAATTACCCGGCAGGTTATTTCGATAATTACATAAGAATGATAACAGGTGATAGAAATTGGTCTTCTAGTAATTAGAAATAATTAATAATTTTTCAATTAATAAAATCTCGTTTTTAACGGGATTTTATTAATATATGTACATTAAATTTATATTTTATTTTTTATGAAAAAATCTATTGTTTTTTTATTATTATTTTCGTTTATTCTATTTGTATCAGCTTGTTCTTCAACAAAGGAAGGAACGGATATTATTAGTACACAAGAGACTGATTCACTTTATGTGTTTGATACACCAAATGAAAATCTTGTTCTAATTCCGAATATAGCAAATGTTAAACTATACATTGTACAGATTGGTGCTTTTACTACATTGGAAAAAGCAGAAAAATTTGCAATAGAAAGTAGAAAAAAAATAAAATATAATTTAGATATCGAATATAGTAATTCGGTTAATTTGTATGTTGTACAATTAAAACCTTTTTATAATATAAAAGAAGATGCTGAAACCGTTAAAAATAATTTATGGAAAATTACTGATTTTGAGGATGCGTGGATTTTAACGGTAATAAGGTAAATATAAAATCATAATTATTATTATGATAAGATAACTAATTATTAATTTTCAATAGGAGGGTACTATGGCCTTTTCATTAAACAAGATTATGTTAATTGGAAATCTTGGGAAAGACGCTGAGACTAGATTCACCACAAACAATCTTTCAATTACAACTTTTTCTTTGGCTACTACAAGAAGCTTTAAAGACAAAGAAGGTAGCTGGCAGAATGAAACCACTTGGCATAATTTGGTGGGATATAATCTTTCGGATTATTATAAAGATAATCTGAAAAAAGGGAAGAAATTTTATATTGAAGGTAGAATATCAAAAAGGGATTATATTGATAAAGAAGATATTAAAAGATATGTTACCGATACAATAGTTGAAAAATTAATACCTTTGGATTCAACTGCTGCGAGTAGCGGTAATACAGATTCTTCTTCAGATAAAGTTTCTGAACCTCAAGTAGATATTTCTAAAGAAGATAATGATGATTTACCGTTCTAAATGTTTTTATAACAATTGAGGATTTTGGAAGTATTTGGATACTGACTGGCAACTTAAATTAATTATTCTCCTCATATTATTTATATTATCGGCATTTTTTTCCGGCTCAGAAATTGCTTTATTTTCTCTAAACCGTTCAAAAATAAAGAATCAATTTAATGAGCATCCTGTATTGTGCGGTTATTTAGAATATTTATTGCTATATCCAAGACGCCTATTAGTAACTATTCTAATAGGAAATACAATTGTTAATGTGGCAATTGCAATATTTTCTGTTTCTCTTGTACTTGCACGCCACGATGGGCTTACTTTTGCAAGCACAATTGGTATCCCACAAGAATTAGCAATTGCGCTGCAAATAATAATTATTACAATACTAATTATTATTTTTGGTGAATTGATACCCAAAGTATGGGCTGCTAAAAATCCGATTTCTTTTTCAAAAACAATTGTATTTCCAATCTACTGGATATCTGTTCTTATATATCCTGTATCCCAACTAATTTCTGAAATTATCAATTATTTAATTAATAAAGTTAATTATGATAAAACTAAATCAGCTATTTCACCGGAAGATATTTCAAATTTAGCTGCTATGAGCCGCAAGGCAGGAAGTATTATTAAAAGGGAGGAGGGGTTAATAAAAGGTATTGTTAGTTTTAAATCAGTACAAACACAAGAGGTAATGACTCCCAGAGTAGATATTACAGCTGTATCTTTGAATACAAAATTTGACGACATATTAGAAATAATTACAACATCCGGGCATAGCAGATTACCCCTTTATCGAGAAGATATTGATGATATAGTTGGTTTTATTTATGCCAAAGATTTACTCCCTTATATTAAGGATAAAGAATTTGAAGAAAAATTTTCTTTAAATAAAATTTCGCGTAAAGCAATGTTTGTTCCTGAAACTAAATTGATAAGTGTGCTTATGAAAGAGTTTCAGGAAAAGAAAATACATCTTGCCGTTGTAGTTGATGAATATGGAGGTACCTCGGGTGTTATTTCTCTTGAAGATATTTTGGAAGAAATAATCGGCGAAATTAGAGACGAATATGATAAAGAAGAAAATCCTATTACAAAAATAGATAACAATAATTTTATTGTCCTTGGTATATTACAAATAGATGATTTAAATGAATTACTTAATGAAGATTTTGAATCTGAAGACCATGCTTATGAAACAATTGGCGGAATGATTTTTAATTTTTCAGGTAAAATACCTGAAGAAGGATATTCATTTAGATTAAAAGGATATACATTTAAAGTGATTGAAATTTTTGAAAAAAGGATAATAAGGGTCAAAATAACAAAATTATCCAAAAATATAAATGAAGAATGAAAAAGGGATGTATATTAAAATCAATTTTTTTTCTTACAATATTTGTTGCTGTAACATTATATATTTTACAACAAAAATTTGGTGATTTAATAGATTCACCCGATACTGAATTTATTCAGCTTTTTATAAATAATAACATAACAGAAAAACTTGAATTCATAAAAGATTCCCCTCAGAAAATCGATTTTGAAAAAATGATTGAAAATGCAAAATTCGGATTTGAATTCATTAAGGAATTACCTTCCGACCAAATTAATAAAATAAGTGAAACTTTTT
>JADFGB010000233.1 GCA_022567875.1 Bacteroidota bacterium
AAGGCTTGCAGGAGTATTTAGAAAAACTGCAGGTGTTATTTTGGGAGCATTTAATAATTGTCGTGAAGAAAATTCCGAAAAACACACATTAACGCTGGGAGAGGTTATTCAAGACTATTTGGGAAACAGTAAAAAACCTGTAATATATAATTTGAGTCATGGGCATATAAAAGAAATCTTAACTTTACCAATAGGTCTAAAAGTGAAAATAAATTCTGACAAAAATTATATAGAATTCACTGAAAGTGTAGTGGTATAGTATTTATTATTTTATATTTTTTAATTAAAGAGGATTTTCTTAAATAAAAAACTTAATATTAAAGTTTTTCAATGTAAGTAAAAAAATCTTTAGTGAATTTTTCTTTTGCAATTTCAGCATTATCCTTATTGTGAAATATGCCATAAACAGATGAACCTGTTCCGGTCATCAATGTAAAATATGCTCCCATTTCAATTAATTTTTCTTTTATTTCTTTAATATCTGGATATTCTGAAAATACAATCTCTTCAAAATCATTTGTTAGTAAATCCGATAAATCATCACATAAACTCATTTTCTTAATAATTTTTTCAAAGTTAATTTTATTGTTTCTCGGTGTGCAGTTTTCAAAAGCCCATTTTGTACTTATGTGTATACCTGGGTAAACTAACAATAGATAGCCTTTTAATTTTAAAGAAATTTCATTTAATATTTCGCCTCTTGAAGTTGCAAAAGATGGAATGGGATTAAGAAAAAATGGAACATCGGAGCCGAGTGTTAAAGCTAATTTATATAATGTTTTATTTGATAAATTTAGATTGAACAGTTTATTTAATGCCATTAACGTTACAGCTGCGTTTGAACTTCCTCCGCCCAATCCAGCTCCAATGGGAATATTCTTCTCTAAATAAATATTACAATTTAATTTTTCTTTAGTAAAATCTTCAAGTAAATCTTTGGCTTTAATTACCAGATTTGATTTTTCAGAAGAAAGTAACAGATTATTTGTGGTAAAAATAAAGCAATCGGATTTTGAGATATTTATTTTATCGGCAAGTTTTAGGGGATAAAATATAGTCTCCAAGTTATGAAATCCATCATTCCTTTTAGCAACTAAATTTAAGCCAAGATTAATTTTAGCCGGAGAATTTACAACAATTTTATCCATCTAATATTACTTTTAATTTTTTTATGTGTTCTGGTGAAGAACCGCAGCAAGCGCCGACAAATAATGGTGTTTTATCCAAAATATTTTTTACTACTTGAGCATATTCCGTGGGTGATACTCCGCATTTTATATTTACATCACTAAAGCTGCCGTCACCACAATTTAAATACAAACCCCAACTAAAATTAAGTTCGATGTTTTTGTAAATATCTAAAAAAGTAGATATTGTTGTGCAATTAAAACCTATTGCCAAAGGATTATAGTTATGAATAAAATCGATTACATCTTTTATATCTTCACCCGATAAAATTTTTAATTCATCATTTACAAAAAGACTTAGTACATATTGAATTTGATTTGAGTAACAATATTTACAAATAATTTCAATTTCATCTAAATGACTCTGTGTTTCATTCAATATAAAATCACTTCCGTATTTTAATAGTAAATCAATATGCTCTTTGTGATTTTTTTCAATCTCATCCTTATTCAAAGTTCTTTCAATTTGATAACAATCTTCTGCGGGGGGATTAGAACCGGCAATAATTACTTTTGTGTTTTGTACAGAATTTTGGGCTATAGATAATGCTTGCTTTACTAGTTCTTCAGAATTTAGATCAGAATTATTAACCGCCACAGGATTTGTTCTAAATGTATTAGTAGTAATAATATCTGCACCGGCTTCAATATATTGATGATAAATATCTTTTATAATTTCGGGGTAATCTATATTTGCTTTTGACATCCATATGTGAGAATCAACAGGGACATTGTATTGTTGAAGTAAACTGCCCATTGCACCGTCTAAAATAAGGGGTCTTCCGTTTTTTTTTGCTTCCTTAAAAGATAGTTTATTTCCTAAGTTTTTTGACATTTACATTGTTGGTTTTACATCTTCAAAATATTTATCTACATCCTCAAGCATTTTATTTAAGTCAATATTTTTTATGCATTCCAAATCATAGGGACATTCCTTTTTCCAGCATGGAGAACATTCAAGATTTTTATCAAATAATTTAACACCTCTGTCGTAAAGTTCAATCTCTGCACGGCAACTAACACCAAACCAAACAATGATATATTTTTTAAGTGCAATGCCAAGGTGCATCCCGAATGAATCACCTGTTATAATTACGTCTGCTAAGTTTTCAAAACAAGCGCCTCTTCTCACACCCAAGTTAGTAGGAGTATTAATAATTTCACCTTTAAACTTGGAATAAATCTGCTCATTCCTTTCGTTATCTTCAGGACCCCCCAAAAGCAAAATTTTATATTTCTTTTTCTTTAATAATTTTTCAATTAAATATTGATGCTGCTCGATTGTCATCTTTTTATTCGGATATAAATTGGAGCAGCCTGTATTAAATCCAACGACTAAATCATTTGGAGTAATACCTATTTCTTTTTTATAATTATCTATAAATTCTTTTTCATCATCAGTAAATTCAAAAACATAATCGTGTTTTTCAAAATCAAGTTCAAAGGTTTCTGCAAGATATTCCTGCCCTGTCTTCTCATTTATTTTAAATTTTAAATTATCATCCATTCCCAGGCTATAATTGTAATAGGCACCTTTGTTTACAGGAATAATCTTTCCGTCTTCATTTAATCCAAAACCAATTTTATTTTCTGCTTTTGCAGAATTTAATATTGAGCAAGATCTTAAAGATTTATCTACGTTTAATACATAATCAAATTTTATATTTTGCAGAATCGAAATCGATTCTGCATTGTAGCTAAATACTTTATCTATTAAAGGATTATTAAATAAAAGGGGAGATGCTATCGGAGATGTTATCCAATAAATTGTTGATTCCGGAAATTTCTTTTTTAATAGAGGTAATTGAGCAGTAGTCATCAGCACATCGCCCATTGCATCAAGATTTATAATTAATATTTTAGTTCCAATAGGTATGTTGTCTTTACAGCCGTCTTCCCAGCAGTTATGGTCACTGTAACAGGGTTTGTAGCCAGTAAAATTTTTGCATTTAGGTATTTCTTTAGCCATTCAAATATCTCTCTAAAAAAGGTATAAATTTTTGTTTTACTTCATCAAAGTTAATATTTTTTAAAGTAGGTTCTTTTGTAATCACACAATCAAAAGGTGTATTATACGGACTCCAAATCATATCTTCTGTGTTATATTTTACATATAGTCCGAATACAGGAATGTTGTAAGCCGACGCAATATGTACAGATGATGTATCCGGTGTAAATAACAAATTTAATTTGGAAATTCCAGCAGCAAAAATATTAAAATCATTGCTAACAGAATAGATAAATTT
>JADFGB010000234.1 GCA_022567875.1 Bacteroidota bacterium
TATCGGTACGTTCGGGCGGGCGAACCCGCGTCCTCAGGTTGCCCCGCAACGATGAGGCGAACGAACGTGAGCCCATCTTGTTGCGCGATCCCGATCAAGTTCATTTCCTGAAAGCGGGTAGCGGGAATCGAACCCGCGTCCTCAGGTTGGAAACCTGTAATAATAACCACTATACTATACCCGCATGGTCGGGGTGGTGGGACTCGAACCCACGACCTCATCGTCCCAAACGACGCGCGCTAGCCAACTGCGCCACACCCCGATGTTTAATTTATTTTAATTTTTCTTTGTTTGCTTTGAATTGTAACATGTTAATTCTCCTTTGTTTTATCTCAATATCATTTGATACTAAGAAGTTTGGAAATTAAATTATTATGGTTAATTGAATATTAAAAAAAGTGTAGTTATAAAGGTTGGAATGGTTCCATAATTTTCTCCTCTCTCGATATAAAAGATATACCAAGAATATTTTGTTTAGAAAAACATCTCGATAAAAACATTACCAAGACGCACATAATGTAATTATATTAAATATTATTATCAAATTAATTATCAAGAATATTAATAAATACACGTATAGAATTGAAAGGCAAAATTAAAAATAACAATCAAACTTTCTTCGACAAAGTTTACAAAGTTGTAGAAAAAATACCATACGGAAAGGTTACTACTTACGGTGATATTGCAGAAGCTTGCGGAACCCGTGCTGCGGCTCGGACTGTTGGGTGGGCATTAAACGGTGCAAAAGAATCGGGCTTACCTTGTCACAGAGTGGTAAACAGGTATGGTGCTCTTACTGGGAGATTACATTTCGGTGAAATATCAATTATGGCAGATCTTTTAAAATCAGAAGGGATTGAATTTGATGATAATGATTGTGTAATATTAGATAAACATTTATGGAAACCCTAAAGACAAAAAAATAATTTCTATCTTCTTGAAATATTAATGGAAGATACACCGGAATCTATGTTGAAATATATTTTTTTTAACGACTCTTTAAAATTTGCAGTCCTATACAATCCGCTTTTAATTTTATTAAATCCTTCAAAGTTTTTTGAAGACAGGTTTATATCAGCATCAATTTCACTACCAACAGATTGAGGTATAGAAATATTTATTGATGAAGCTCCTGCATCAATAATTACTCTTGTCTCTTCTTTTGGGACTCCCAATTTAAGGTCTAATGAAGCCGCTCCAATCTCAAAGTTTAATTCTTTAATATCATAAGGAGTTAAATCAAAATCCATTGCGCAAGCACCCAATTCAAAGTCTAATATCCAAGAGGGATTAGTATTTAATTCGATAGCAGTTCTATTTCTGAAGTTTTTCTTGAACCATCTAATATTATGTTTTCCCCAGAAATTTATAATTGCAAAATTATCATCCTCGGTTTTAAAACTATAACTATATTTTATACCTTCAGAATTTACAAAGAATAATTTATTTGTAGTTTCTTTTATTTTAAAAGCACCGGCGCCTGAATTAAAATATAATTTGGCTTTTTTATAGGACGGATTGTATTCTTCAGAAAAGGTAGAATATTTATGTTCTTTATCTATTATAATTACAAGATTATCATCATCCCAGTCATGTTCGCTCCAGTTAAATTCATCAGTAAAATAATATTTTGCTGAACTGAATCCGGCAAAAATGGTAAGTGCTAAAATAATAGCAGCTAATCCGCTGAAGAAACTTTTGAAGACAGAGCCTTTAAAAAGTAATGATAATCCTAACAAAACAATAAATGCGGGCCAAAATTTCCACAAATTATAAAATTCGTAATTTAAAGAACCTAAATTATTCAAGAGGAAAAGCAGTCCTAATGTTATAAAAAAAGCACCCCAAAATATAGTTTTCGTTTTCATTTTAATTCCGTTTAATTTTATTTATTTCTGGATTTTAATAACAAAGCAATACCAAGAGCAATAAATATCAAAGGCCAAAAAACAACAAAAGAAAATAAATTATTGAATAATAATATTACACCGAGAACAACAAGCATACCGCCAAAAATATATGTAGTCCTTGTTCTATTCTTACTTACTTGCTCTTTCTCTACATCATCATCTTCAGATGTAGTTCTTTGCTCTGAAGTAGAAGATGGATTTGAATTAGAATCATTTTCAATAGTAAATGGAACTTCAGGTATAATTATCCACAGTAGTATATAAGCAAGTAAGCCTGATCCTCCTATAATTACTGTGAAAGCAAAAATTATTCTTACAATTACGGGGTCAATGTCAAAATATTCTGCAATTCCGCCGGCAACACCGCCTATCATTTTGTCATTTCTTGAACGATACCATTTCTTCTGCATTTTTAACTCCTCAGTAAAAGAATTTAATTTTTCAATTAGCAAAATAAAATTATAATATTATTAATCTATTGTTTTGTTATAAATGGTAAATTAAATACACATTTGGCTAAATTATAAGTTTGATGGATAATCTAAAAAGCTAAAAAATAGATATTATTAGATAATATTTCTAAAAATATAGCCATAAATTATAAAGTAAAATGGAATGTTTCTTGTTTAAAATAAATCAATTCGCAAAATCAGCATTCAACTTTTCAAGTATTTTAAATCATTCTTCAACAGGCACTTTATTTTGAGAGAATGATTAAATCTAAAACTTGTTTATAATCAGTTATTGTACAATTTTTAATTTGTAATAAATATTTTTAATATAAAGATATATTTTAGATGAAAATATCAATTTGTCAAATCAATACGATTATTGGTGATATAAAAAGCAATAAATCTAAAATACTTGATGGTTACAAAAAGGGTGTAAATGATAATGCAGACCTTGTCGTTTTTCCTGAATTAGCCTTGTTAGGTTATCCTCCTCTGGACTTAATAGAAAAAAAAGAATTCAGAAATGCGGTTATTAAGGCAGCAATTGAAATAGCTGAACAAACACAAGAAACAGGTTTGTTGTTTGGATCAATTACAGAGGATAATGACCGTATTGGAACTGATGTTCATAACTCTGCCTTGTTATGCTTTAACGGGAAAATCCAATTTATACAAAACAAAACTTTAATTCCTAATTATGATGTATTTGATGAAATGCGTTATTTTGATCCGGCCAAAAGTGTGGATGTTTTTGAATTTAAAGGTGAAAAATTGGGTATCTCTATATGTGAAGATATTTGGAACGATTCCGATTACTGGTGTATAAGAAGATATAGTGATGATCCTGTAAATAGGCTAATTGAAAAGGGAGCGACAATATTACTCAACATATCAGCCAGTCCGTATGCATATAGAAAAAGGGGAGACAGAATGAAAATGCTTTCTGTCTTAACAAAGGGGAATCATATTCCTTTAATATATGTTTGTTACGTGGGTGGACAGCCAGAACTTATTTTTGATGGAGCAAGTATGTGCTTCAGCTCAAATGGTGAATTAG
>JADFGB010000235.1 GCA_022567875.1 Bacteroidota bacterium
AATATTTTAAATAATCGATGAATTTTATTCCTACCGAAGAAGAGTCTATAATAAAAGCTAAAGGTTGTGAATTATTTACTGTGGCAAAGTAAGTGCTTGTATATCTGCCGTCGATGTATAATTCAACTGATTGATTACCCCCAACAGGATTTACAAAATAATTTATTATGGTTGTCCCATAGCCAATCGTATCATTTGTTGCTGGTGAAAAAATAGTAATGGTCCCTGCGTTTCCTCCACCTACAGCAGATGTTGGAAAAGATGATGAGTTGACACAACCAGATATACAGGTTATAATTATAAATAAAACAAATAATATATATTTTATATTTTTCATTATAATTCTTCTATAAAATATCATATCGTATTAAAAATCATTATTGGTTTTAATTGAAAACATAATAATGATTTTTATGTTATTAATCTATGTATTTAGAATTCAAAGACAATTCTATTAATCAATTAAAATAATTTTTTTTTAATTCCTTCTCTTTTTCGACAAGCGGTTAATATATTCGATAAAAGTCTTTATTTATCTACGAACGATCAGCCATTATAGCAAATTTTTAATTATTAGTTTACCTAAAGATAAATAACTCTTCCATTCATCAAATGCAATTCATCCACAAAAGTACTTCGTCTTAATGAATTAGTCAGAATTATATTTTCAGCATTAGCTAAATCATCAAGAGCAATTGCAGTTTCTTTAATATTAGACTTTTCTTTTAATAATCTACTTCTCTCAATTCCGTTCAATATTCCACAATTTATTTTTGGGGTAAACCAATTACCTTTTATTTTTACAAATATATTTGAAATTGCTCCTTCTGAGAGTTCACCTTTTTCGTTTAGAAATATCACATCAAAAAAATCTTCATTTTGCCATTTCTGATATTCATCATTATAAATATTTCTGTTTGTGGTCTTAAAATATTGGAATGTGTTATTTGATGAAATTCTTTTCTCCGATAAAATAATTTTTACTTTCTTTCTTTCATTAATATATTCCGTTACTTCATAGTTTAATTCCCCATATTTATTGAGTAATAATTTAAATCTATATTTTTTATCTGACTGAACCTTATTTAAAACTTCATTTTTTATATTATTCAATTTTTCATAATTAAATGAAAATAAAAAATATTCAGATGCCATTTTCATTCTATTTATATGAACCAGCCAATCTTTAATCTTTCCATTTTCAATCAGCATTGTTTCAAATAATTCAAAATAATTTTGAGGCTCTCTTAAAAAGTTCCCTTTAAGTTTTACCTCTTCATATTCTTTTAAGGGATCACTGTCTATCACTATTCCGCTGCCAAGTCCCATTGTTCCCTTACCCGTTATTTTATCTATTTCTAAAGTCCTAATCGAAACGTTAAAAACAGCATTATTATTTTCGATTATTCCAATGGCACCAGTATAAATTCCTCTTTTTTCTTTTTCAAGTTCTTTAATTATTTCCATCGTCCTAATTTTAGGGGCACCTGTTACAGAGCCGCAAGGGAATATATTTTTTATTACATCACCGATCAAAATTTTATCTTTTAATTTACCTGTTACTTTTGAAACCATTTGGAAAAGAGATTCATATTTTTCTACAGAGAAAAGTTCCTCTGTTTGTACGCTGCCGTATTTGCAGATTTTTCCTAAATCGTTTCTAAGTAAATCCACTATCATTAGATTTTCGGCTTTATCTTTTGCACTACTTTTTAATGATTTAGAATTTCTTTTATCCTCAACATTATTTACTCCCCTTTTCATAGTGCCTTTCATAGGCATGGCTGTAATTTTTTTGTTTTTAACAGAGAAGAATAATTCAGGGGAAAGTGAAATTAATATTCTATCTCCTAAATTTATAAATGCTGAATACTTTGCAGATTGGTTAAAGAGGAGTGTTCTAAATAAAGAGATAAAATCACCCGAAAAGTCAAAAGTGGATTTAAGAGTGTAATTTACTTGATAAGTATATCCCTCGATTAAATACTGTTTAATTTTTGCTATATTTTTTTTATACTCTCTCTCTGTAGTGTTTAGATTAAAATTATCGATATTATAATCATTGTAACCGGTTTGTGATATTACAATATCATTTGAATCATATTTTTTTACATTATTTTTATTAAATATGTTAAATAGTAGATTATCTTCATTATCATTGTAATAATTGTTCAGCCTTTTTTCTAAAGTATAACCTGCTTCGTAATTAACTAATGCGTAAGCGGTTAAATTTTTATTATTTAGTATTTCAAAAGCACTGTTAATTTCATTATTGGTTTTACTTTTAACTGTATTTGTAGGCTTTTCAAAAAAATAAGATACTGCATCTTTATATAAGGGTGGTGTATAAAAGAAAGCAGAGTGCTTATTCTTCAATACTTTTGAAAGAATATCATTTAAATTAGTTGGTTTCAAACTTTAGATAAAAATACTTTTTGAAAATAAACAGCAATTTATATATTCTGATTATAAAAGACATTTCTTGCATTTAGTTATCATTAAAAATAACTTTTAACTTCAATTTTTAGGTCTTTAGTGGAAACAGAAAATTACAAAAATATTTCGGTAAACAGAAAAGCAAAACACGAATATACTTTCCTCCAGACTTACGAGGCAGGCATAGTTCTGCAGGGTACCGAAGTTAAATCTCTGCGTGAAGGAAAGATCAATTTTTCAGACAGTTATGCTTCGATAAGGAAAAATGAAGTTTGGCTAATCAGTATGCATATCAGCCCTTATAAGCAAGGTAATATTAACAATCACGAGCCTGTAAGAGATAGGAAACTACTTTTACATAAAAGAGAAATTAAAAAACTTACAGCCCAAATAAACGAAAAAGGACTAACATTAATTCCATACAGGTTGTATTTCAAGAAAGGAAAAGTAAAGGTGGAACTTGCTTTGGCTAAAGGCAAAAAGATTTACGATAAAAGAGAAGATATTAAAAAACGAGATCTAAAAAGAGAAGAGGAAAGAAATATTAAATTTTGATTTTTTTGTTCTTATTTTATATCTATTATTTTTCAAATTAAGTAAAAAAACAACCACTATAAATGAGTAATATTAAAATTAATTTCCCTTCCCTTAACGAACAGATGGACGTTATAAAAAGAGGGGCTTCCGAAATCATTCCCGAAGAAGAGCTTATATCTAAAATTGAAAAATCAATAAAGAGTAATACTCAATTGATTATTAAATTAGGCTGTGACCCAAGCAGGCCTGACCTGCACATAGGTCACTCAGTTGTTCTGCGGAAACTTGAACAATTTCAAAGGCTGGGTCATCAAGCCGTTTTAATAATCGGTGATTTTACAGGAATGATAGGCGATCCTTCAGGCAGAAACAAAACACGTCCTTCCTTATCACTTGAAGAAGCAAGAAAAAACGGGCAGTCTTATTTTGAACAGGC
>JADFGB010000236.1 GCA_022567875.1 Bacteroidota bacterium
TGTTGAGGGCTCTTGCAAAAGTTCGTCAAGTATTTCTTGTATATTTATTTGTAATGAATCTGCTTGAGAGAATAAATTATTTTGAAATAATATTATGACAAAAAAAAGTAAAAATATTTTGCAAGGAATTAATCTCATCATTAATAATTATTTTTCACCTAAATTTATTATAACACCAAACTGATGGGTTAAACCTAAATCCTGATGAGTGAAAATTGAATAACCTAAATTGAAAGAAGAAGAATGTCTACCAGTCCCAGCACTGTAACGTGAGGGTTCATTCGAGAAGCCGGTTCTTAAAGAAAAATATTTTATTATTTTATAATCAATACCGAAATGAAAATTTGGGTTGTACTTAATATCTTTTTCAATTGCCAAATTAACAGATAAGCTATTAATTAAATCATAGCTGAATCCTGTCCTTATAATCACCGGTATTTGATCTTCTGTATTTTCGTAGGAAGCACGATTTAAATTTTGGAATGAAAATCCCCATCTTACCTTTTTTGAAATGTATGCAAGAGCTCCAATGCTAATAAAAATTGTATTGGAGTTACCATAATTTAGTATTTAAACAGTCTGGTAATTTAATGTTAGACCAAAGTAAAAATTCTTTAAATATTTATAAGAAAATCCCAATACAAATCTGCTCTCTCGAAAAAGTTTAAACCCATAAGTCATTCCCCCTATACTTAAAGCTCCAAATTTGAATGGCTCTGTATATGCAAAATATCCGTTAGCTAACTCTTTTAATCCGAATGGGGAAGGGGAATAGTAAATACCGATACTTCTTTGTTTTAATTGAGCTAATCCGGCAGGATTGTTATATAGAGCAAAAACATCATTACTCAGTGCAACATCCGAATTTGATATTCCAGTCTCTTTTGCCCCCGGCAGAATTTGAGTGTAATTATTTGAAGCAAAAATTAAGATCGAAAGAAAAAGTAAAACATTATTTTTCATTCAAGTATAATTTTTATTGAACACTTATCCCTAAATTCATATATTAAATTGTTAATTACAACAAAATATTGTAAAAATATGAAATATTTATTTATTTTCCTTTTTTCATTTCCTATAATTATAAATGCTCAAGAGCTAAATTGTACAGTAAGAGTAAATGTTGAAAATTTAGAAACTTACTACAGAGATTTTCTTGATGATTTTGCGAACAGTGTTGAAGATTATATGAATAAAACAAAATTTTATGTTGGAGAATGGGAAGGTGAAAGGATAGAATGTTCGATGGATATTTTCTTTTTATCGGGTTCTAATGAAGTAAATTATGTGGCACAAGTTGTAGTTACAAGTCAAAGAGAGATTTATAATTCTATAAATTACACCCGAATGCTAACTGTTAGTGATAACAGTTGGATATTTAGATATGAAGAAGGACAATCATTCTACCAGTATGCAAATTCCTTTGAGCCATTAACAAGTTTCTTAGATTTTTATGCTTATGTTATTATCGGCTTTGACTTAGATTCATATGCTGAACTTGGGGGCAGTCCTTATTTTTCAAAAGCATTAAACATTGTAAATTTTGCAGTAACCGGTGGGGCCTCCCAATCTTGGTTAAGCACCACAGGTACATACAGTAGAAGAAAATTAGTCCAGGAATTATTGGATGAAAAATATAGACCTTTCAGAGAAGGCTTTTATGATTATTTTTATGGAATTGACGTATATAGCCAAAATAAAAAAGTTGCACAGAGAGAGATTGTTAAATTTGTGGATAAAGTAGCAGCTATAAAAGATAAAATTAATTTTAGAAGTATGCTGTTGAAAACTTTTTTTGATACAAAGTACGGTGAGATAATTGAAAAATTAAAGGGTTATAAAGATAAAAGGGAAGTTTTACTAAAGCTAATGAAAATAGACCCTGCACATTCAGCAAAATATGACGAAGGAATTTAGTAAAGGTAAATGCTAAATTTCTATTTCATAAATTCTATAACGTTTATATATTACACCGTTCATAACCTTTGCTCCTCTGTTCATCATTTCGTTGTCTTCTAAAACCCAGCTTGCTTCACCTAAATCTATACCAATTTTATGAGCCCGCATAAGAATATCCCAGTAAAATACTGCGTCAAGTCCTCTCTTTTGATATTCCGGAATAATTCCAAGTGTTAAAACTCTTGCCCACTTAATATTTTTTTTCTCTGTAAAGAATTTAAGAAATCCTAAAGGAAAAAGTCTGCCATTTATTTTCTTTAGCACATAATTATAATCTAACATTACTAATACAAAGCCAACCAATTTATTATCAATTTCACCAAACAAAACCAATGAAGGCTCTACAAGTGGTTTTAATTCCTTAGCAATGTTATCAATTTCTTTTTCAGTCATAGGTATAAAACCCCAATTTGGAGCCCAAGCTTTATTATAAATATACTTTACTTTTTCTAATTCTGATTTAAAATGTTTAAGATCAATTTGTGTTATTTTTATATTCGAACGCTTCCTAACTATTTCAGCAACTCTTTTTAGTTTGCTGGAAGATGCTACTTTTTCATATTCTAATTTATAGGCATACAAATCTTTTACTTTTTTAAAACCGTAATTAGAACAAAGGCTTAAATAGTATTCAGGATTATAAGGCATCATTAACCTTGGTGAGTCATCAAAGCCTTCTAACAGCATCCCATATTCATCATTACTTGAAGGATTAGTAGGCCCACGCATAGCAATTAATCCTTTATTTTTTAACCATTCTTTTACTATGTCAAATAATTTATTTGCTACATTTTGGTCATCTATACACTCAAAAAATCCAAAAAATCCAATGTTATCATTATGATATTGATTATGCAGATCATTTTTTATTGCGGCAATTCTACCAACAATTTTTTGATTCTGATATGCTAAAAAATATTCGGCTTCGGCGTTTTCAAAAAAAGGATTTTTTTCTTTATCTAAAATCTTTTTTCTATCCATTATCAATGGGGGAACCCAGTATTTGTTTCCTTTATAAATATCCCAAGGAAATTTTATAAATTTCATTAAATCTTTTTTATTCGAAACTACTTTTATTTCAACATTATTCATCGCTACTTCCTACAATAAAATGAAAAAGTACACCACAGGGTATGCTTTTAAGTTAAACAAATTATACAAAATTAAATTAGCCCTAATTCTTTGCCGGTTTCTTTGAAGATATCAAGCAGTTGTGATAATTGTTCTTCATTATGAGTAGCCATATAACTAGTTCTCATCATTTGCCTTCCTTCAGGAACACCTGGAGAGACGAAGACATTTACAAATACACCTTTGTCATAAAGTATTTTCCACATTCTAAAAGCTAAATCATCGTCACCTATAATTACCGGTACAATCCCTGTCCTTCCTTCTAAGACCGTAAAACCTAAATTTTTAAAACCGTCTCTTACAAAATTGGCG
>JADFGB010000237.1 GCA_022567875.1 Bacteroidota bacterium
ATGAGATATATAATCTGAGGAAATCTGATTTTAAATTCTTTTTTATTTGCTGGACCACTCGCCTTCATTGGATAGAAGTGATTTTTGTACTGCTTGCGGTGAAATACTCTACGACGTTCCATGATAATTTTCAATTTTTAATTTTCATTAAATTCACAATATTCTAATCTTCAATGATATAAATTAATTTCTTAAGAATTGTAAATTGAGTCATTAAAAATTGATTAGAAATTAAAAATTAGAAATTGAAAAATTTACTTGTACCAATCTTCTTTTGGTTTAAATTCAGTACTTAATTGATTTTTTTCTTTGTGTCGTTCAATAGCTAATTCAATTAATTTATCGATCAATTGGGAGTATGATAACCCAGACGCCTGCCATAATTTTGGGAACATAGAAATTGAGGTAAAACCAGGAATTGTATTAATTTCATTCAAATAAATTTTATGCCCTTTCTTAGTTACAATAAAATCAATTCGTGCCATACCCGACAGATTAACCGCTTTAAACGCCTCAATTGCCATATGTTGAATTTTTTTAACAACATTTTTAGGCAGAGCTTTAGTATTAGCTATTTCTTTAGTCTTGCCATCAACATACTTGGCATCATAATCATAAAATTCTCCTGATGGAATAATTTCTCCGAGCACAGATGCTTCAGGGTCATCATTGCCTAACACCGCTATTTCAATTTCATAAATATTTTCAATCCCCTGCTCAATTAATATTTTACGATCATACTGAATAGCATCATTAATACCTTTGATTAATTCTTTTTTATTCTCAGCTTTACTAATCCCAACACTCGAACCCATATTGGCCGGCTTGACAAACATCGGATACTTAAGTGTCTTCCCTAACCTGTTCAAAATGGCATTTTGATTCTTTTTCCAATCTTTAGCTAAAAACCAATCAAACGGCACTGACTGTAAACCAGCCGCATTGCACAGCTGTTTTTGGATAACTTTATCCATGGCCAAAGCTGAGCCTAGAACACCCGCCCCTACGTATGGTAAATTAGCCAATTCCAGCATCCCCTGAATAGTGCCGTCTTCACCATACGGCCCATGCAAAACTGGAAAAATAACATCAAGCCGTTTTAATAAATCTTCAGGCATTAATCTCGTTCCTTTTATCTTTTTACCAGACTTTAAGGCTTGGACTGGATTTTTAGCAACCCCAAGTCCATCTTTAGTAATGCCAATTGGAATAACTTCGTATTTCTTTTTATCTAAAGTTTTTATCACTGATTGAGCGGAAACAATAGAAACCTCATGCTCGCCTGACCGGCCACCAAAAATTACACCTATTTTTAATTTCTTTTTTTTACTCATTCTAGCCATTTTTTTATAAATAGTATTGATGAAATAAGTAAGAATGCATTTTCGCTTCTTGAAGATTTGCTTACCTGGTCCATGTTGCAGACAAATAAAATGGAAATTAAAATTGAAAAATTCAATCTGTATGAATGTTTATCACAAACAATAGCTTTGCTTAAACAGACTGCTTTAAATAAAGAGATTAAGATTAGCTGCTTTGTAGACAATAAAATTTATGTTAATGCAGATAGAAATATGGTTTGCACTATTGCAAGAAATATAATATCGAATGCAATTAAATTTACAAACAAGGGGGGAGAGATAACCATATCATCAAACCCTGTAGAAAATTTAGTTGAGATTTCTATTAAAGATACCGGTGTTGGAATTGAAAAGAAAAATCTTGATAAACTTTTTGTTATAGATGAAACTTTTACTACAAAAGGTACCGCAAATGAAGAAGGGACTGGCTTGGGCTTACTGCTTTGTAAAGAAATGATAGAAAAACAAGGTGGTAAGTTATGGGCTGAAAGTGAGCCCGGTAAAGGGAGCAATTTTGTTTTTACAATTCCGACTTAAAATTAAAAATATTAGTTTCTTTTTATAAATGCTACGTTTAGATACTGTATTTTTAAAAAAATGGGTCTCTAAATAATCAATTATTTCCGTTAAGCTTGCCTGCCATTAGGCAGGGAATGATTGCCTCACAAGTAATACTACCGGGTTATTGTTTGTTCATAAAGCTGCATTTATTATTTATGGGGCTGTGGCCCACGATGTTCTGAGTTTTTCTCTATCTTCACCTTAAAAGGCGGAGCTATCTTAATTAATAAATAGGCTGCACCCTTCCCGTCTTGGCTTGACTGTCAAGCAGAGACAGACAAGTGAATTGTATGAAAACGCAATTTGTTACAAGGTGATTCCTTCGGAAAAAGTTTCGGCTGCCTAATTTTAATGTAGAGCGATTAGTTTATCGGGCGTGGGATAATAGTAATAATTTAAACGGAGCTAATGTTCTTATAATTTTTTTGTTTCAAAACTCACAGTCTATTATGTCCCGACAATTTTAAATCTTTGTTTTTATTGTTTTATCAAGCAAATAAATAAAATCATTTTTGAAAAAAGGTTTTGATATGTATTCCGTAAAACCTGCTTGTGGGTTACTTCCCGGGATACCTTATCATCATCAATGTAAAGTAAAGACTTTAGTTCTTTTTGTCTGTCTTTTTCTTTGGTCTGCCGGTTGTTTTGTAAAAATCTTTATAAGATTGTTAATGAATAGGGAGCAGCACTATAAAAGTTGAGCCTTCACCAAGTTCACTTTCTAATTTAATCTCTCCGCCTAATTGATTAACAAAATTATTTGTTATAGTTAAGCCTAATCCTGTGCCTTCATATTTTCTGCTTGTCCCTTCACTTACCTGCCTAAACTCCTCCCATATTATTTCTTGCTTGTCTTTTGGAATACCAATGCCCGTATCTTTTACCTTTATTTTTAGATATGAATTATTCTTAACTTTATCAACTGAAACAGTCACTCCGCCTGCTTCCGTAAATTTAACTGCATTGTTTACCAGGTTGCATATTATTTGGTCAAACATTCTTTCATCTGTTTCGGTCTCAAATTGCTCAATACCACTCTCAAATTTTAAGTATATATTCTTCTTATCAGCTATTTTATCAAATGTTGATACATCCTTTTTTATATTCTTAATAACATCAATCAATGACAAATCAATGCTTATCTTTTCAGCTTCAATTTTTGTAAGGTTTAATATTAAGTTTAACGATTCCATCAACCTGTTGGCTCCTTCGTGGATAAAGGTTGCATATTCTTTTAATTCCGGATTTTCTATCTCGCCCTCTAATATCTCAGTAAACCCTATAATACCTACCATAGGGGTTCTTAGTTCGTGAGACATATTGGCAAGAAAAATTGATTTTATTCTGTTTGCTTCTTCTGCTTTTTCTTTTGCTTCAAGTAGATCATTCCTAGCTTTAATACTTTCAGTAATATCTTCTCTGATGCTGATGTAATTTATTACCTCTCCTTTGTCATTGAAAATTTGGGATATACGTT
>JADFGB010000013.1 GCA_022567875.1 Bacteroidota bacterium
ATTTTCTCCCATTCCCCGAATTAGAAATTAAAAGTAGGTTTAAAGAAATTGGTTATGGTATTTTAATTGGTGCAATAATTATGTTATTAGGTTATGGTTTATTAATCTTAACCCATGAAATAACTTTTGATAAGGTTATTGTAAACTATAAAGAAATAATAATGTCGATTACTATTTTTGGAATAGTTGCTATAATAGAAGAAACTCTTATTAGAGGATATGTATTAAAAAATTTAATGATTTCATTTAATAAATACATAGCTCTATCTTGGATTCAAGGTTCTAACGCAACAAAGCGTTAATTTTCATTAGTTAAACATTACTCAAATATACGAGTTTAATTTTGTTTTTAATTCGAGGTATTATTGAAATAGAATAACTCTCCTTAGGTCGAGTTATTTCCAGTTCAACAAGCCTTATCCATATCACCATATTTTTTAAAATTTAGATTTAATAATTCAGTTTGAAAAACTTCTTTTGGTGTTCTATACCCAAGTATTTTTCTTGGTCTGTTATTTAGTTTTTTTGCACTATTTTTAGTTCTTTTTCGGTTACCTTATTAAAGTCCGTTCCTTTAGGAAAAAACCGTCTGATGAGTCCGTTTGTATTTTCATTGGTTCCTCTTTCCCAAGAGGAATATGGATGAGCAAAATACACAGGCATTCCAGTGTTATTAGAGAACTGTTTATGCTCTGCCATTTCCATTCCGTTGTCATAAGTTAATGTCTTTGTAAACAGCTTGTTTATTTGATTAAATTCTTTGGCAAAACCTTTTCTAACAGTAGAGGATTTTCTGTTTTTAAGTTTTATAATAAAAGTATATCTTGCTTTTCTCTCAACTAGTGTTCCTATCGCACTTTCCTGGGCTTTCCCGATAACTAAATCACCTTCCCAATGACCTATTTCTTCTCTTTTTTCGATGTGTTTTGGTCTATGATCAATACTGGTTTGATCTTTGATTTTAACACCTCGTTTACTTTTTGCATTTGCTCTTCTTCGCTGTGTTTTCTTATAAGGCAAAAGAGTTATTAATTTACGATTTAAACGTGCTTGTCGATGTGCGTAAATATGGGTATAAATGGCTTCATAAGAGATAGACATTATTGGGTCATTAGGATAATTTAATTTTAATCTTCCAGATATTTGCTCGGGTGACCATCCACTTAAAAGACCTCGATACACATATATTTTTAGTCGATTATAAGTGCTTATTTTATCTCTATTTCTCTTGTTTAAATAGTCATCTTTTGCATTCCAATTAGCAAGAGTTGCACTGTAATCTCCACCCCATTTATTGACTTCTCTGGTAATGGTAGAACGTGACCGATTTAGTTTATTTGCGATATAACTTTTGGTCTTGTTTTCCTGTAATAATGTCTCTATTACAACACGTTCTTTTAATGTTAATCGTCTATGTTTTTTTGGTTTCATACAACAAATCTAAGATTATGATTTGTTGCGTTAAGTTCTTGAATTCAGGAAAGATATTTTGAATTCAGAAGGAAGACCTCCTTTTCGCTCTTGCGATATGCTTAAACTTTATTTGTATGGTTACAAGAATCAGTTAAGATCTTCTCGAAAACTGTCTCATGCTTGTCGGGTTAACATTGAAGTTATTTGGCTGTTGAAAGGCTTAATTCCATCGGCAAGAAAAATTGCCAAGGCTTTTAAGCAGGCTTTTCGGTTTTTTGTGGGCTTACTAAAAGATTGGGACCTTATAGAGGGACAAATCATTGCCATTGATTCTTTTAAAATAAGAGCACAAAACGCACTAAAAAACAATTTTAATCAAAAGAAAATAGACCGACATATTAGATATATAGACGCTAAAATTGAGGAATATCAAAGGCTTTTAGATGCAGGCGATAAGGATTTGGATTATGATTTGATCAAAGAAAAATCAGAATGGCAAGAGGAGAATAAAGCCCGATACAAAGCTGTTGAAAAAGAACTCAGCAATTCCGGTCAGACTCAGATCAGTACAACCGACCCTGATGCACGAGCAGTAATATTACACAGAAATGTAGTTAATGTAGGATATAATATACAAGCTTCATGTGATGCTAAACACAAGCTTTTTATCAATAATGATACAGGTAGTGTTAATGATACACAAGCTTTATCCCATATGGCCTTAGCGGCTAAAGAACTGTTACATGTTGATAAAATGGATTGTTTAGCAGATAAAGGATACACTACGGGAAAACAAATTCAAATTTGTAAAGAAAATAACATTACAACATATTGCTCGCCTAAAGCTCATTCATCCCAACACAACGGGCTATATCCTATGAAAGATTTTGTGTACGATAAACAAAACGACACATATACCTGCCCGGCGGATGAGACGTTAAATACCAATGGAACTATTTATAATAAAGCCAATCATCGTGTTAAACACTACAAAAACCGTCAAGCTTGTAAGAGTTGTACTTTAAGAGATATGTGTACAAATAATAAAAATGGTCGTTTTATTGAGCGGTCTATATATCAGGAAGCCCTAGAAGAAAATGAAAAAAGGGTTCAACAAAACCCTGAATATTACAGATTAAGGCAACAAATTACAGAACACCAGTTTGGAACCCTAAAAAGACAATGGGGCTTTACATATACACTAATGAAAGGTAAAGAACATGTACTTTCTGAAGTTAATATTATGATGATTTGTTATAATCTTAGGCGACTTATGTCTATTTTTTCTATAAATGAATTAAAAAGTAAATTAAAAAACATTGGTCTTCAATCGCTTACAGCAATAAGACTAATTTCAGTCTTTTTAAGCTCTTTTATTACTAAATCTTTAATAAGACATTCAATTTATTTTGTTAATTTTAAGTCTTCTAAACGGCTTTACATTGGGTTTTAGGCGTAGGATAATAAATAGTTGGAGTTTGTGCGCAGACTCCCGTTGTGCCTAATTGTTTTTGCTTTAGCGCTCCGGCTTAGCCTGTGTCGCTTGAACTGGTGGTAATACTCAAAGAGGTAGAAAAACCAATTTGTTCTGTTTGAGTAATGGAACCAATACGATATTTCGTTTGGTGTCGAAACCCAGGTCGCCTGGTGATTCGAGAGAATCCATCAGAACGCTGTATGTATTGTCCGTGTTCAAAACATAGATGGCAGCACCATCCCAACTAGAAATCAGAAAACGACCATCCTTAAGCTTCAGTAAACCATCAAGCCTGCCTTGGGGCGGGGCCGGCATTGCAGTTTTATTGCCCGCTTCATCGATACTGAATACTTGGCCTGAGTCATATGTCACGACAATGAGCTTGTTTCCGTCTAGGAGGATTCCATTGGGTCCACCCATATCTTTGTCTTTGACAATCGCCTCGTAATTACCATTGGCCGAAACTTTGTAGATTGCGTCGGTACCTGATTCTGTGAATTCACCATTGAGTCCATCATTCCAGCCACTATCAGTAATGTACACATCGTTATCTGTCCCAGGTGTGATGCCGTTTAGAAAAGTACTTCCCTTAATCGTAATTGATCTTTTTTTCTTGCCACTAGGCAACTCAAAAATATGGACTTGGTTGATATCGACTACAAAAAGATAATTTCCAACAATGGCCGCTCCCTTGGGCGAATTCAGACCATCGATCCATTTAAGGTCAACCACTTGACCATCGGGATTTACCTTGGATATAAAACCATTGCCATCGACTTGAAATGGACTGCTAGTGACGTTGGTGACCAGATAAACATCTTCGGCTGCATAGTACTCAATTGACTCCGGAGTGGAAAAACCTACATCGCCAACAACAATATTATTCTTGGTTTCAACTGTTAGAACATATAAGGATACAATCAATAAGAGGATTCCAAGAACACTAACGCTTACTTTCAATGGTGATTTCATGGTGGGAAATATACATAATATTGTCCTTCTATACAAATGGAACTCGCGAGAAACAACTATGCACAACAATGACTCAAGAAGGCATGGTGCTAAAGTATAAATTGGCATTTCTACTTAAAACACTATCTTTA
The DNA here is from genome assembly GCA_022567875.1 of Bacteroidota bacterium. Classification (GTDB taxonomy): domain Bacteria; phylum Bacteroidota; class Ignavibacteria; order Ignavibacteriales; family Ignavibacteriaceae. The sequence continues at coordinate 3,994 of JADFGB010000013.1, forward strand.
ATCCAATTTGGAAATGTAGGAAGAAGGTTGACCACCACGCCTCTTAGTCGAAAACGTTATGAATAATATCTCATACCTATCAGTATATAGGTTCTCTTAAGATCGGTAAAATAATTATTCAATTATTCTTATCGGTCTTTATACTCTGCATAAATCCCTAAATACTTTCATAAATATTTTCCTTCAAACACATAGTGTTAAGTATTTCGCATTTTTGTCATAGTATTTTACACAAATACATTTTCCAAAAGAAATCTGATTGGCTTATTATCAATTTTCGATATTGATAATGTTATTGTTTTAAGAACAAAATAAATTCACTCATATTTATACAAGCAATTAACTATACACATATAAAAAAAGTTAATTTCTAATAAATTCTATTAACTTTTTATTAAAAACCATATTTACTTATTCTGCTATTGCTGAAGAACTCGCGTATATTTTATTAGCTCCGACTTCTTTAAGAATCCTTGCACATTCATTTAACGTAGCGCCTGTTGTAATTACATCATCGATAATTAAAATATTTTTTCCTTTTACCGTCTTTGTCTTTTTAACTTTAAAAGCATCTCCGATATTTTCTTGCCTTTCAACTAAACTAAGTGCTGTTTGAGTTTGTGTAAATTTTACTCTCTTTAATATTGATTGGTTTACTGGAATATTTAAACTTTTGCCCAAACCTTTTGCAATATAAAAAGATTGATTATAGCCCCTGTTAGCTTTTTTTAAATGATGCAGAGGTACAGGAACTATGAAGTCAATTCTCCAAGTTTTAATTTCATCACCACTAATTTCTGCTATTATTTCGCCCAATCTATTACCGACAGCAAACTTTTTTGAATATTTTATAGAATGAATTATGTGTTGCAGCTCTTTGTCCTTTTCAAAAATAAAAGGAGCAGTAAAACCGGAAATAAGTTTTTTATCAGAAAATTTTCTTTGATATTCGATTTTAATTAGTGAATTCGTAGCTAAAGGAATAGAATTTATACAATCATCACAAATATATTTCTGTTCTGCAGAAAGTTTTTGTTTGCACCCTGGACAAAAGCGTGGAAGGAAAAAATCAAATAATGATATGAAAAACATGGTTGACATATTTTAAAGGACGAAGTTTCTAAAAAAAGATTTATTTACATCATACTCAATCTTCTACGGACAAACCATTCAACACTAAACAGTAAAACAATAATTATTAAAATCCATTCATTCGACCAAAGACTGATCTCGCTTGTTTCTATTTTTTCTTTAGTGTTATTCTTGCTAATGCTTTTAAGTAAATCAATCAATTTATCTTTTTCATTAAAGGAGAAGTATTTACCATTTGAATTTTGACTTAAAGATTTAAGTAAATCAGAATTTAAATTTGTGTTTATCAGTTCTACATTTGTCTCGCCAATATTAAATTTACCGAAAACTTTTCCCAATAAATTACTATTAAGCATTACTTTGCCTGCATAAGTATAATCACCGGGATTTGCTGTTTGGAATATTCCTTCGTATAAACCGTTACCTTTTGAATTTAGGTTTATATTTACAATACTTTTTTTATCTATGTTCGTTAGGGTCAAGGAAACATCAGCATTAGAAACTGGATTAAATGATTCGTCATATACCTGTGCGGTAAACTCAACATTTTCATTTAAAGAGAACAATTTTTTTACAGGTTTTATAATAACTTTCTTTTCTTTGTCGGATGTATTAAGCCATTTAACACAGTTTGAAATAAAGTTGTCGAAAAAATTTATATCGTTAGTTGATGCAAGTAATTTCCACCTCCAAATTCCTGAAGCAAGAATAGCAATAGACCTACTAAAAGTAATTTTTCTTGTTACTATCAGAGGTCTATTTAATGGCACATTATTTATAATTATTTCTGACAAAATATTACTGCCCGGCATAACTTCAAAACTTGCACTTGGCTGAAATAAAGGTGGTAATTTACTCCAAACAGAAAGCACATTATTATTTTGTATTTGTAAAATAGGATTATCAATATTCTTTTTAATAATTGACGGTAGAACTTCATCTGTTCTATTGTTCATAAGATTTGTTTTGACCGGTAAAATATCATTTAAATAATTTAGTTTACCGAAATCAATGTTGTTGCCAAGCAAAAACAAAAATGGTTTCTTATTATTTATTACACGGGTTTTTACTTTTTCTATGAATGAAATATTTGAACTTGAGGAAGGGAAGCCTATTAAAAAATAAACATCAGAGCTGTCCAAAAGTCTATTTGTGTTTCCATTTTCTAAAAATCTGCTGCTTGTAATTTGAATTAGTGAATTTACAATAAGGTCTTTGTTAGCCTTTAATGAAGATTTAATAATGGATAGATCGTTAGAAGGAGAACCGGCAATTATAAGTACTTTCAACTTTGTTTTTTGAACTTTTATATAAAAAATCTTGATGTTATTATTTGCATTTTCTTCCCCGGGTAAAGTCTCTATCATCATTTTCATTTTTCTTTCACCGTATTCGCTTGGTTTAAAGGAAAATGAAACATTATTTATACCGTCTTTGGAAAGGATGATGTTTTTTTGTTCAACTAATTTGTCTTCGTCAAAAAGTGTAACAATTGCTTTGCTTCCGTTTAGCTTTTCGTTTCCAATTACGGTTGAAATGGTTGTATGTGTGTTTGCATAAATAAATTTATTATAGGTTACTTTTTTTATCGACACATCTTTATCTATTGATGTATTACCAATACCGATTGTATAAATCGGGAAACTTAATTTCTCTGATTCATTTATAGGTGAAAGTCCGTCCGTAATATTTCCGTCGCTTATAATAGTTAAAGAAGAAATGTCAACTTGCATTTCTTTAATTTCCTCAAAAATCTTTTCAAAATTTGTGGATGGCTCTGCCATTTTGATTTTGTTTAAGCTGTCAGGATCAATTGAATTTACTTTTGAACCGAAAGTGAAAAATTTAACATCAGCATTACTTTTTAAGTCCTCCAAAAAATCAATAACATCTTTGTACTCATTATTTATACTCATCGATTTAGATTTGTCAACAAAAATTAAATTTAAAGGTTTAACGATTATCTTTTTTGTAATTGTCAATATCGGTTCAAATATCAAAAGTAAAAGAAGAACCATTGAAAGGGAACGAAGAACAATTAAAAATATTTTTATCGGTTTGCTTATTTGTGGAATTGTGTACTTATAAATATAATACGTAAAAAATGAGATTATTAAAATACCGAGAATGAAAAAAAATGGACTGTTTGAAAAAGTGATGCTAATATTTTCTAATGTAAACATTAAAAGGTCATCTCTCCTTTTAAAACCGTAACTGCATCGCCTAAAATGTAAAGTTCATTTTCTTTGGGGAAAAATATTACTCCCACTCTTCCACTTCTTTCCATAAAATCACCCTGTTCAAATACCAATCCTTTTGTCATTTGCTCATCCGTTACAAGATTTAAATATTTAAGCACCATCAATAACGGACCGTTCACGGAGCCTGTTACAGGGTCTTCATCTATTCCCCAATAGGGAACAAAATATCTTGAATGTGCAAAATTATTAGCTTCAATTGTTTGAAGAGTGAATAATGCAAATCCGCTTATCTTTTTGTTTTGCTCCGAAATTTTAATAAGTTCTTTGAAATTTGGAGAAATATTTTTTAGCTCTTCCAAACTATTTATACAGATATAAAGATTAGTATTTTCCAACAGTACCATTGGTATATTTTCAGCAAGATTATCTTCCGTAATCCCGAGTGCTGAAAAAATATCTTTTGTTTCACCATCGTAATTCTGCATTGAATAGAGAGGGATCTGCATTAGATATTTATCATTTTCCATTTTGCATTTCAAAATACCGGAACGCGTATCAAAAGTAATTGTCTCCCCGTTTTTAAGCCGTGAATGTTCTTTTAAAAAATGAAGAGATGCAATAGTAGCGTGTCCGCATAATTCAACTTCCACCGTGGGAGTAAACCACTGAAGGTGAAAATCGGCTTTATCAGATTCGGATAAGAAAGCGGTTTCGGCTACATTCATTTCCTTTGCTATATTTTGTTTTATTTCGTCAGTAAGTCCGTTACCGAATGTAACCCCGGCTGAATTACCGCAGAAAGGTTTGTTTGTAAAGGCATCAATTTGATATATCTCTATTTTACTTTCCATTTATCAAATTATCCAAATTCCATTCTTTCATTTTATTAAAAGTTTCGTAATCCGTCAGGTCAAAATGAATGGGTGTGATGGACACAAAATTTTTATTTATTGCACCCTGATCGGTATCAATTTTTTTGTCCAATTGAAGAAGTTCACCCGTAAGCCAGTAATAATCTTTGCCGTAGGGGTCAACTCTTCTTTCGTAAATATCGTCCCATTTTGATTTACCCTGTGTGGTTATCTTTATTCCTACAATTTTTTCTTTGGGCAGATCGGGTATATTTATATTTAATAGTGTTCCTGTCGGAAGTTGTTTTATGGGGGTTTTTTCAATCAAATGTTTTGTCAATTCAGCGGCAACAGAAAAATCTTTAACATTATGATTTGTAACCGAAACCGCCATTGATGGTACATCCATAATTGCGGCTTCTCGAGCAGCAGAAACGGTACCTGAGTAAATAATATTTATTGCCGTATTGCTGCCGTGATTTATTCCGGATACAACAAGATCAGGAGGGGAGTCCATAAGATTTCTGATGCCAATTTTTATGCAATCGGCGGGTGTGCCGTTAACGGCTAAACCGAATAATGTTCCGTTAATTCTGTATTCGCTTACTCGAAGAGGAACCTGCATTGTTATTGCGTGACCGATAGCACTTTGTTCATTTAATGGTGCAATAACAGTTACATCTGCAATTTCTTTTAATGATTTAACTAGTGCAAATATTCCCGGTGAGCTTATTCCATCGTCGTTACATACTAAAATTTTCAATATTTATTTTCCAAAAGTGTTAAGTATTTCCAATTAGATTTAGAAATATACTATAACATTTTTAGAGGAACAATCGGGTTATAAAATCAATAAAAAGATTAATATAAATAAAACCCAATCCGCCAACTGATGGATTGGGTTTCTGATTTAATGTTTTTCAAATATATATCCTTAAAAATAAACTTCAGAATAAAATTAGTAAAGAATAATCAACTTAATATATAAATATGTTTTTCTTTAAATTAGAGAAATCATTTTTAGATAAATTATGGTAATAGTTAAGTCTCAAATATTTAAAAAATATCCAGAATTAACATTTGGCTTCAGCACTAAAATAGGTGGAGATAAAAAAGAACCGTATTGTTTTAATATGTCTCTATCAGTAGGTGATGACGAAAATAAAGTGAAAGCAAACAGAGATTTATTTTTTAAAGCTCTCGGACTTGAAACAGAAAATGTAGCTTTACAGAGACAGGTTCACGGTACAAATATCAAAATTATTGAAAACGGAGGAATTTTTGAAAACAATGATGCTCTGATTACAAACAAAAAAGGAATAGGACTTGCTGTAAGTTCTGCGGATTGTACTACTATTTTTATTTTTGATAAACAAAACAAAGTTATTGCCGGAGTTCATTCCGGGTGGAGGGGTACTTCAAAAAAAATATTAAGCTTTACTTTGGAAAAATTAAAAAAAATATTTAAAACAAAACCGGAAAATATTATTGTCTTTATCGCTCCATCTATATCACAAAAAAATTATGAAATAGGCAGTGAAGTTGCTGCACAATTCGATGAAAAATATCTTCAAAAAAAAAGGAATAAATTTTTATTGGATGTATCCGCCGTTAATTACGATATATTATTAAATTACGGTGTTAAAAAAGGAAATATTGAAAGAGCCCAATTATGCTCCTTTGAAGAGCAATACCTTTTGCATTCTTACAGAAGGGACGGAAAGATTTCCGGCAGAGCATTAGGGGTAATTGCTTTGAAATAATATAAATAAACAAGTTTAAGCCTATGTGCTGTAGACAAGCTTACGGCTATAATTAATTGAAATAAAGAGAAAATATGGAAAACATTATCAGAATAAAAAAAGCAGTATTTTACGGCTACCATGGTGTCCGATCGGAAGAACAAAGCGTAGGAAGTCAATACGAAGCGGATGTTGATATATACACCGACTTTACGTCTGCATCAAAATCAGATAATCTTGATGACACTATAGACTATATGAGAGTCTATAAATTTATGGATAAACTTGTTCTTGAGAAAAAATATTATTTAATAGAATCTGTTGCACTGATTATTGCTGATCAGTTGATGATTAATTTTCCAGGGATAAAAAAAATATCTGTTAGAATAAGAAAAGAGAACCCGCCTCTTGGTGGTGTAGTTAATAGTGTTGAAGTAGAAGTTTCAAAAACAAGAGAAGAATTTGAAAAAGAAAGTGAAGGATAATATAGTTTACATAGGCATTGGCACTAATAAAGGTGATAAACTTGAAAATATAAATACTGCAATATCATTAATCGATAGAATCCCATTTACAGGATTACTCTCTCAATCATCAATTTATAAAACAAAACCATTTGGATACTTGGAGCAGGACAACTTCTTAAACCTTGTAATAAAAATTAAAACCGGTTTGTCAATAAAACATTTATTTAAAGAACTTCAATCTATAGAGAGTAAGTTGGGAAGAGTAAAAACTATTAAATGGGGTCCAAGAATAATTGATCTTGATGTTCTTTTTTACAATAAAGATATAATATCTGAAGAAGGAATAAAAATTCCACATCCCGAAATTATAGAAAGAGATTTTGTTCTTATCCCTTTAAATGAAATTGAACCGGATTTTATACATCCTGCATTAAATGTAAAAATTGCTGATATTTGTAATACGGTTTTACCAAAGCAAATTATTTGTAAAATTGAATATACAAATCAAAATAGCTGAACAAATTTTCAAAGTTTATGAATTCTAATGTAAAGTATATTGCAGTTGAGGGTGTAATTGGATCAGGTAAAACATCCCTTGCAAAAAAAATGAGAGATAAATTAAATGCACAGCTCATTCTGGAGCAGTTTGAAGAGAACCCTTTTCTTGAAAATTTTTATTCAAACAGAAAAAGATATGCTTTTCAAACGCAGATGTTTTTTCTTGTTAACAGGTTTAAACAACAACAAGAGTTAAGTCAGGAAAACCTTTTTACAGAATTTACAGTGTGCGATTATCTATTTGAAAAGGATAAAATCTTTGCTTATCTGAACCTGAGCACTGATGAATTAAAGTTGTATGAAAATATTTTTCCGACACTTTCACGTGATTTGCGTAAACCGGATTTGGTTGTTTACCTGCAGTCTAGTATAGAAAGAATTATGTACAACATCAAAAAAAGAAGCAGAAAAATTGAACGTAATTTATCACGCGGCTATATTGAAGAACTCAGCGATGCATACAATCATTTCTTTTTCAGGTATAACTCAACCCCGCTTTTAATAGTAAATTCAACAGATATTGACTTTGTTAACAGCGAAGAAGATTTTGGAGAATTATACAGACAAATATTTAGACAGGACAGGGGAATAATAGAATATTTTAAACCGGAAACCAAAAAGGCTGATAATGTCTAAAATTTTAATTTTTCTAATTGTATTTTACCTAATATTTCGTGGTTTTAAGATGATTGTTAGATTTTTTATTGGGGGAAAACAATCAAAATCATTCGGTAAAAGAAGTAGAACGCACAACGATAATAAAAACATTGAAGAAGCTGAATTTACCGAAATAGAATCAGAGATACATACTAAGAATGAAAGCAAGGTAAATGGCGAAGGATAATATATTTTCAAAATGTTTATACTGGTTTTTAAAAAAACTATTATCCATCAATGAG
>JADFGB010000238.1 GCA_022567875.1 Bacteroidota bacterium
TTGCAAGCTACATTTTAGACCCGGATCAAAAACACGGAATGGACGCTTTGGCAGAGAAATATCTTAATTACAAGACTATATCTATATCAGAAATTATCGGCGATAAAAAAGACCCAACAAAAATTTTTGATGTAGAATTGGAAGAACTAAAAAATTATGCGAGCGAAGATGCAGATGTTACTTATAAATTGTACGAAGTTCTTAAAAAGGAATTGGAAAAAGAAGGCTTAAAAGATATTGCTTATAAAGTGGACTTCCCTCTTGTTCCTGTTTTGGAAGATATTGAAAGAGAAGGGATAAACATAGACAAAAAAACTTTAAGTGATTTAAGTAATGAACTAAAAGTAACACTTGAATACTTGACAATAAACATCTATAAATTTTCCGACATAGAATTTAATATCAATTCCCCGAAGCAACTACAAGAAATTCTTTTCAATAAATTAGGTCTCCCACTTACAAAAAAAACAAAGACAGGGTATTCAACAGACGCTCGTTCATTAGAATATTTAAAAGGTCAACATAATATTATTGAGTTGATAATTGACTTTAGACAAACATCAAAATTAAAATCAACATATACTGACGCACTGCCCACAATGATAAATCCGAAAACAGGAAGAATACATACTACTCTAAATCAAGTTGCAGCTTCTACGGGAAGATTAGCAAGCAATAATCCGAACCTTCAAAACATTCCTATTAGAACTGAACGAGGTAAAGAAATAAGAAAAGCATTTGTCGCACGGGATAAAAATCACGTAATTTTAAGTGCTGACTATAGTCAAATTGAGCTTAGAATAATGGCAAGTATTTGTGGTGACGAAGGTTTACTTAAAGCTTTCAGGAACGGAGAAGACATTCATAGGAACACTGCTTCACTTGTGTTTATGGTTGAACCTGAAGATGTAACCGCCGATATGAGAAGAAAAGCTAAAGAAGTCAACTTTGGAATCTTATACGGTATAGGTCCGTTTGGATTGAGCACAAGATTGGGTATCTCACAAAAACATGCAAAAGAAATTATTGAAACTTACTTTAACACGTTTAAGAAAGTTAAGAATTATATGGAAGATACGGTTGCACAAGCAAAAGAGAAAGGTTATGCAGAAACATTACTTGGACGAAGACGATATCTAAAAAATATTAACAGCAGCAACAGGGTTGTAAGACAGTTTGAAGAAAGGGTAGCTATAAATATGCCCATTCAAGGTACGGCTGCAGATATGATAAAACTTGCAATGATTAATATTCACAATGAATTAAATAAAAGATGTGCAAAAACAAAAATGATTTTACAAGTACACGATGAGTTGTTATTTGATGCTCACAAAGATGAAGTTGTTGAGCTTTTACCTGTTATAAAAAATTTAATGGAAACTGCAATGCCAATGAACGTTCCAATTTTAGTTGATACAGGTATTGGCGATAATTGGCTTGATGCACATTAGTGATATTTTGAACTTTGAATGTGGAATTCTTAATTAAAAAAGTAGTAATTCTTGGCAATGAAATAACAAAGAATCTTTTTCACAAAAAGATCAGTAACAATTAATGCAAATAATAAAATCAGAAATAAAAAAAATATTGTGCATAAAACCTCGTGGCATTGGTGATGTAGTGTTATCGACAATTGTTTTGGAAAATCTACAAGCACATTTTACAAAGGCAAAGATAGATTATTTAACAGAAGATTTTGTAAAACCTTCTATTGATGGGATTCCACTCATAAACAAGGTGCTGACTATGAAAAAGTCGGAGTTCCCTTTAAAAGTCGCCAATAGAATTAGAAAAGAAAAATATGATTTGATTTTTGATTTTTGGTCAAACCCAAGAAGCGCACAGATAACTTTTTTATCTTTTACAAAATATAAAATAGGTTTTAAATATAGAGGACGAAGTTTTGCCTACAATTTTAAAGTAGATGTCGGAAGAGGCAATCATCATTCTGCAGAACATAATTTAGAATTATTAAAAGCTATCGGTATAAAAATAATATCAAAAAATATTTATGCATTTGTGGATGATATAAAAAATGAATGGGCAGAAAAATATATATCGGATAATTTTAGTAATGATAAACCTGTAATAGGAATTATACCTTCAGGCGGATGGGAATCAAAAAGATGCGACTCAGAAAAATGGGTAGAAATTTGTAAATCCTTAAATAAAGAATTAGATATTCAGTTAATGATTATTTGGGGACCAGGCGACGAACTTGATGCTCAACTAATATCAAACGGACTGCCCGGTTCTTCATTCTTATCTCCTAAAACATCTATAAGTGAAATGTCTGCTTTAATAAATAACTGTTCATTAATTATTGCTAATGATTCGGGCCCGATGCACATTTCAGCAGCTTTGGGCATTCCTACATTGGGACTTTTTGGTCCAACGGATCCCAAGAAACACGGACCTTACTCCGAAAACTCCGGCTATATTATAAAATCTGATTTACACTGCATTATTTGTAATAAGCTAACCTGTCCATATAATCACGAATGTATGAAAGAACTTCCAATAGATGAAGTTGTAATGAAAGCAAAAAATATGTTAAATATAATTCCTAAAATTGATGAAAAGCATTGAGCATTTTATAAAAAATATTTTATTGAAACTTCTTATTATTTTTAGCAAATCTAGAAAAGAAGCTTTATTAAATTTTAATTTACACTCTAAAATACTTTTTATAAGATTAAACAGAATTGGTGATGCGTTAATAACTACTCCCTTGCTTCATTTTGTAAAATCAAAATTGAAATGCAGCGTTTATGTTCTGGCAGATAAAAAAAATTATTTCATTTTTAAAAATAATCCGTCTGTTGATGACGTGATTATTTTTGATAAATCCTTACATTCATTTTCTAAAATTAATAATCTCATTAAAGAAAAAAATATTGATACTATAATTGACCTGCACGACGATGTTTCTACAACTGTTAGCTTTTTATTAAAGTTTGCAAAAGTAAATCGAATATTGGGACTTGAAAAATCAAATCATAAGCTTTATACAAACACAGTAAATAGAATCAACCCGGCAAAGAATCATGTTATTGATAGAAATATGAAACTGGGTGAACTATTAAAAACAGAATATGAACTTAAAGACGTTAGGGTTCACTTTTATCCGACAAAATCGTCTTTAGATTTTGCAGATACTTTTTTTAAGAAGATAAATCCGGAATCTAAATTCAAGCTGGGTATTAATATCTCTGCTGGAAGTATGGCAAGATTTTGGGGAATAGAAAATTTTCAAAAATTGTTAGAAAATCTAAAAGTATTTGATATTTCAATTACTATATTTTCAACTCCGGAATTACATAATATTGCATCCAAAATAATCGATAAAAAATTTATCTATTCTGTTAGACATGATTTTAATATTTTTG
>JADFGB010000239.1 GCA_022567875.1 Bacteroidota bacterium
GGTGATCTAAATTAGCATTAATTGAATAAGGCATCATTTTGTTCAATCCATAAACTGAAGAACTGCTTGCAAACACTAGATGTTCAATTTCATAATTTCTACAATTCTCTAATATATTTAAAAAACCTGAAATATTACTATCTGTATATGCATATGGATTTACTAAAGAAAATCTTACACCTGTTTGTGCGGCAAGATTTATAACTATTTTAATATTATTTTCTGAAAATAATTTTTTCATATTTTCTTTATCATTTAGATCAATTTTAATAAACTTATAGATATCAAATATTTCACTATTTATATATTTGTTATATTTAATCTTTTTTTCAGTAATTCCCAATTCTTTTAATCTGCTAATCTTTAATTCTACATCGTAATATTCATTAATATTATCTAAACCAATAACATTATTTCCTTTTAAAAGTAATTCCTTAACAAGATGGTAGCCAATAAATCCGGCTGAACCAGTTACTAATATTTTTTTTTTCATACTAAATTCATTATAAGTTTAATTAAATATTAAATAATAATTTATTAAAAATTGCACATTATAATGTTACACAGGAAACAATTCCGAATAATTTTTAATTAGTTCTTTTTTTTAATAATTCTTGATATAATTTATTATTATTCTCTACCATAGCCATTATTGAAAAATCGTCTTTTATATTATCCTTAGCATAACTTCCAAAATTCTTAGATTTAGTAGTATTTGATACTAAATCAATTATTTTTTCAGTTAACATTTCTATATTCATTGGTTCTATTAAATATCCGTTTTTACCATCTTCAATAACTTCATGTGCACCATCAAGATCAAAAGAAATTACAGGCTTTCCCATTAACATAGATTGTGTAAAAACTCTTGGTAACCCTTCTAATAAGGCGGTGTGTACAACAATATCAATTAAAGAAATAACAGAAGGCATTTCATTAGTTGGGATTAGACCAGTAAAAATTATTTTATCATTTAATCTTTTTTTATCAATAAATTTTAACAGTTCATTTTTATTCTCACCATCACCAATTAATAAAAGTTTAACATTAGGTATTTGTCTGAACACTTTTTCAAATGCTTGAAGCAAATAGATGTGTCCTTTTATTACTGACAAACGTGCAATTTTACCGATCACAATATCATTAGCAGTTAAACCAAATTTCTCTTTTATTTTAAAATTATTAGTTGAATCAAAGTTTTTAAAATTTTCTATATTAAAACCACTTCTTATTACAACAAATTTTTCCCGCGGAGCAATTTTATCTTTTACCATTTCATCAACAATTGTATATGTAACAGAAACTATTTTATCACAAAATAGTGACGTAAATCTTTCAATACTCTTATAAAGTGTTTGAATAAACCAGCTTTGAAAACGGTGATATGGTTTAGCATGATTATGATGAATTATGATAGGAGTTCTTGCCAACCAAGCAGCAATTCGTCCAACTATACCAGCTTTTGAACTGTGAGTGTGAACGATATCATAATTATTTTTTTTTATAAAAAGATATAATTGAAAAATTACAATTATGTCACTAAAAGGTGAAATATCTCGTTTAAGATTATTAAAAGTCAGTACAGATAAATTTAATTTTTTACATATACTATACATACTTCCTTCAGAGGAAATATTAGGACCGGTAATTATATCAACATCATACCCCCTCTTAATTAAACCATCAACAGTAAATATAGTATTCTCAGTAGCTCCGCCAACACTAAACAGAGTAATTATATGTAAAACTTTTTTCCTTGTATTGCAATTCTCCAAACTTATACCCGTAAAAGTTCATTAAAATAATCTATTAATTTAACAACATTTCTTTGTAATGAATATTTTTCTTCAACAAATCTTCTCCCATTTTTTCCCATTTTTAACATTAATTCTTTATCGTCTTTTAATAATCTTATATATTTTATCCATTCATCTGTACTATTTGCCTGAAAACCATTAACCCCATTTATAATTATTTCTCTATTAACTCCTACAGGTGAGCCTATAACTGGAAGATTACAAGATAAATATTGAATTAATTTAAAACCACATTTACCTCTTTCCCAAGAATTGTCAGGCAAAGGCATAATACCGACATCAAATTTTGATATTTCTTCTACCTCTGTATTTTCATCCCATTTGATATAATTTATAGATACACCTTTTATATTAATTTTATTAGCGCCAATTAAATTAATTCGTATATCTTTATCTAACAATACTTCTTTTAAAGCATCTTCTATTATCTTCAGATAATTTGCTGTACCAGGTGAACCTATCCAACCAATAGTAAAAACATCATCTTTAATTGGGTTTGAATTTTTAAATTTGTTTATATCAACAACAGTTGGAAATAATTTAACATTTCTATTACTCAATTTTGCTCTTTCAAGTAAATAATTATTACCTGCTAAAACCATGTCTGCGTATTCCATTACTGAGTCAATTTTATTTTTTAATAAGTTTCTAATAAAGAAGCTTTTATTTTGATCATATCTATGGAAAAAAGCATCATCATAATCAGCAACTATTTTAATATTCCCTTTTACCAAAATATTTTCAAACACTGATGGTATCCAGGGAAATAGTTCTTGCTGCAGCCATATTAGATCAAAATTATTTTTGTTTAGAATTTGAATTATTCTTTTAAAATATCCTTGTATAATTTCAGTAACAGGTAAAGGCGTTTTATCATATAAATATTTGATATAATTGTTACTTAACAAGGGCTTAACAGTTATATCAAATCCCATATCTTTTAATTTAGGTATATACTGATAAAGCCTATATCTACTACTAGCTGCTAAATTTTCATATCGTGGAAGAATTAGAATTTTCATTAAATACCAACTTTAGATTTCATTAAAATAAAATCACTCCAAAGCATTTTATAACCTCTTAAAATTTCAGCCATTGACTTAAAATTAAATTTAAATATTTCGAAAGTTATTCTGGTTATAGGTTCAAAAAATAAAACTACGAAAGCTACTAAAAGATAAGAGAAGTAATTAAAATGTTTCTGTGCAAAAAGAATTTTACTTTGTAAATTAAAAAACATTCTTTTAGCTTTTACATTTTCGGTGACACCACCTCCTTTATGATAAAATTGCGCATCTGATAAGTAATAACTGAAGTAACCTTTCTTTCTTGCTCTTAATGCTAACTCTAAATCTTCGTAATAAACAAAACAAAAAGCCCGAAACGAGCTTTGGTTTATAGTACATAAAAGGGAAACCCTTGTCAAATAAAGCTAAAATAAAAATTACAGAAAACAAAACTAATATTCTCCATTTATCATATCCTGTAATTTGTGTCTATACAGAAACAGAAAGTGCTGAGAATCATGAAAATATACTTCAAGAAGCCTTGAAACGTAGAAAAGTTAATGCA
>JADFGB010000240.1 GCA_022567875.1 Bacteroidota bacterium
TATTTAATTTTTGCACCCAATTTTCACAAAACGATCAGCTCTCTATGAAATGGGAAATGGTGATCGGATTTATTTCCTGATTAAGTGTTTTCTAATTCTTTTTTCACATCAATTAATTTTCTTATTATAAATCCATTAAGCCTCGATTTATGAAAAACTCGTTGCATTGGCATAATTAACTTTGTAACATAATAGGATTTTTCTTTTTTGCTCCAATCATCACGATAATTAAGTGATTTTTCATAAGTTTCAATAAATGCTTTTTGAATTTTGGGTGGATCTTCATTCCAAACAGGTAGACAAAGTGAATTCTGAAACTCAACAAAATAGACTGTTCTTTTTTGAATATATTCATAAGGAATAAATTTAATAATTATTTCAATTTTTTCTTTATTGTATTCTAGAAAATCTATCCAACAACAATTAATAGCTTTAACTTGATTGTCATCAATTAAAATGCCTTCTTTTCCAGAGAGTGCATCAATTAAAGGTTTGATAATATTATCAACGTCATATGCTGAGCTACTCTCATAATGTTTCTGTTCGTGAACATACCACTGAATATCTATATGAACATCACCAGATAAATAATATTCAGCTTCAGAAATAATATGTTTCATACGAATTTTAAAGTTTTTCTTCTTATTTGTTTTTGACTGTTGAGATACAGGTTCACTATGAACTATAATTTTAATTTCACCATTTTCAGGAGGATTCTTTTCTAACTTTTCCATTTTTAAAAACACCTAACTTCGTTGAGGGTTAGTTTGCTTATTTAATAAAACTCATCAACTTTTTAATTCTTTGATTAAGCAATCCTTTAATTTGTTTTTCTTCTTTTGGCTCGCTCGTATAATATTGAAGAAGGTTACTTTTGTCCTTTTTGTAGTTACAAGTATATTCTTCCCAAGCAATTTGGAAGCCTCTCCTTTTATCATCGCTAAGCAACGGCATCAAGTCAAGATAAACACTCTCTTGAGTAATAATGATTTGTTCAACAATAGTAAAATTATAATCGGCAAATTCCATATCAATCATATCACGAATTGGAGCGAAAGATATTTTAAAATTAGTAATAGCTTTATAAAGATCTTGTTTCTTCAACAAACGCAAAAAGAAGAAATGAGCAATAAAAGCTCCGGCAAAGAGCAAAACTATGCTCCAGATAATGTCAAATGCAAACATAAATTGATGTCCCGGTTAATTGGTTTGCTAATAGGAACCTCGCTTCTTTTTCTAACGGTTGACTTATTATTTTATATCAAATATAGACTTCCGCTATATGCTATCCAAATTTTTAGAAAAATGAAAAGCAAACCAATATATTAATAACTTGCAAGAATTAATCAATAAAAATTAATATATCCTGCAGTACCTTTTACAAAATAAATAAAAGAATATTTAGTAACAATTTAAATATTTCCAATATATTCTTTTCATAAATCATTACTATTATTTTTAAATTCCTAATTTATTGGAATACTGCTTTTGGGGTCTATATATTGTCGAAATATTTTTGTTTCTATGTAAAAAAGGTCTTCTGCAATTTTAAAATCCACAGGGTCAAAACTCTTAATTGTAGAAATTTTCCAGCTTGTAGTAGGATAAATAAACTCAAATTTATCTTTTGAAGTTGTAACTTTTACAGGCATATGAAAATCATTAACATCGGTTTTCCATTTATATCTTAAGCTTGTTTCTTTACCTTTTTTTGTAACAATTATGTTTAATTCCGGTACAGAAGTTCTTCTGAAATACTGTTCAAAAAAATAATTATAATCAGTCCCGGTTTGCTGATTAATGTAATTGAAGATATCAATTCCGTCTATAGTTTTGTGATAATATTTTTTCTGAATGCCGCGTAAAATTGAAAACCAAGAAGAATCATTGTCTATTACGCTTCTTAGAGTGTTAAGTACAAGCTGTCCTTTATTATACATATCACCCGAACCTTCTTTATTAACATTAAACTGACCAATGATTGGTTTATCGTTTCTTATGCTTTGCTTTTTTCCGTTAATATATTTAATTGCTTCTTTGTGTCCCCAATAATATTCTACGTACAGCGCTTCAGCATAAGCACCGAAACTTTCGTGCACCCACATATCGGCAACATCGTTGGAAGTAACATTATTTCCCCACCATTCGTGTGCGCTTTCGTGAATAATTATAAAATCAAATTTTAATCCTACTTGGGAAGAAGACCTTCCCACATAACCATGCCAGTAGTGATTGCCGTATGCAATAGCACCTTGGTGTTCCATTCCGTTATGAGGCGCTTCAATTAACTTATAACCGTCTTTATAAAATGGATACTTACCAAAATAATACTCAAAAGCTGTAAGCATTTTTTTAACTTCTTTAAATTGCTTTTTCGCTTTCTCAAGATTTTCCGGCTTTACGTAATAATCTAAAGCTAACTTCTGTCCATCTTTGCTAGTATATGTATCACTAAAATGTGCAAACTTGCCAATGTTAACAGTTACATTGTAATTGTTTATCGGTGAAGAAATAAACCAGTTATATTTATTCCATCCTTTTGGCAGCTTATCAATGCTTCTAAGTTTTCCGTTTGAAATATTTTCTAATCCTTTGGGCACAGTAATGCTTAATAACATACTATCTGGTTCATCGGATTGATGGTCTTTGTTTGGCCACCACAGACTTGCACCTGTTCCCTGACAGGTAACAACAACCCAAGGGTTATTTTGCTTATCGGTTTTCCAGGTAAATCCTCCGTCCCAAGGAGGACGGTTAGCAATCTGGGGCTTACCCGAATAATAAAAATCAATGTAATGATTTGAATTTTTTTCTAATTTTTTGGGAAGAGTAATAAATACAGCTCCGTATTCTCTTGTGTAGCTGCAAACCGTGCCGTCTTCAAAAAGTATTTTATTTACTTTCATATTAGGAAACAGATCTATCTGCATTTTATTAAAAGAAGCAACAACTTTAAAATTAATTCTATTGTAACCTTCTATTGATTTTTCAGCAGGATTAATTTTTACATTAAGATGATAATATGTTACATCAAAATTAGTGCGTAAAGGAGTTAACATTCCTCTTAAAGTATCCTGTCTTGTATTTCTTTCCCACTTAAAGTTTAATGTTTGTTGAGCAAATAGAGAAAAAGAAAAAAAGCATATAAAAAAAGGAATTAGAATAATATTAAATTTTATATTCATATTAAGAACCTATTAGTAAATTTATATTTGAAAATATTTCTAGGATAAGCTAAATGATATTTATGGAATTTACAATCAAAAATAAACGAATGAATAATGATTAGATAAATATTTTGAATTTGAATTATGAATATTTATCCTGTCAATTACCTGGCAAATAACGAATT
>JADFGB010000241.1 GCA_022567875.1 Bacteroidota bacterium
ACAGAACCGCGCGGCTCCCAAGGCTTCGGCTACGATCCGCTATTTCAACCGGAGGGTTATTATAAAACCTTCGCGTAGCTGGGCCCATCGGTCAAAGACATCATAAGCCATCGAGCACGCGCCCTGACGGGCCTTGTCGATTGGCTGAAATTGCGAGGGTAAACCGGAGCGGTTATAACGTCTCGAGTTTTCGGCATACTTCGTCGATTAAAAAGTCGGGAGTGGAGGCTCCCGCCGTAACACCGACAGTGCGGTATTTTTTCAAGGCATCCAGGTCGATTTCCGCTGCCGTTTCGATGTGAAAGGTTGGAAGGTCATGCATGCCGGCGAGTTTGGCCAGTTTGCGCGTGTTGGCCGAGTGATGCCCGCCGATAACCACTATGGCCTCGGCTCCCTGTTCAGCCAGGAATGTAACGCCGTCCTGGCGCTCTTTGGTGGCTCCGCAGATAGTGTCAAATACCAGCAGATGAGGGTATTTTTCTTTAATTTCTGAAACAAATTCAAAAGTTTCTCTAGGTGTTAAAACACCTAAAGTATCTGGAAGCATAATCCGTTTTAAGGGTTGTTGTGATAGAAATTCTAAAAATTCAAAGACATATTCTTTTGAATTTCTCATACCATTGCTCCAATCTTCTAAATAAACATTGGTTTCAATACCATTTTTATGGGCAAGTTTTACAATTTCTGAAATTTCTGAATATTTCTTCTTATCAATTCTGCTTAACAAAAATACTTCTCTCTGTTTTTCAGGTAAATTGGCTATAACTCTTTTAAGCTTTATTAAAAACTCTTGTTCTTCAAATAAAAATTCTGGGGTAATATTGGTGCTGTCTTTTACCAAGTGTACTTGATGTTGCAGTTCGATTTTTTTATGAGCTACTTCATTTAAAAATTCATTTATAGCTACTGTATATAAAAAAGATTTGGACTTATCGAATATTATGCTTGCACAATTTTTCCAAAGCTTTAAAAATGCATTTTGAACGATATCTTCTGCTTGTTGTAAATCGCCACATTTATAATAAATGAAGTTCCGTAATGTTAGAGAATAGGCATTGTAAATCCATTCATAAGTTTTTTCTTCACAAACAGATTTGGTTTCTTCACTCATAAACAATGTATTTAGACTGTGCCTGAATTCAAAAATAAATAAAAATTAAATAAAAAGTAGGGTGTTTTAAATTATAACTGTTTTAAATCTATACAGAGTGTTAGAAAATTGAATAGCCCCATTTTGTTTTTTAGTATAATGTTTTTGAGAATATGTAAACCCCAAGTTATATATCTCATCAAAGTTTAGTACTTTTTTGCCCAATTTCAAATTAAATTACCTACAGAATAAATCAGTTAATTGCTTCTATTTTAATAGAAGTTGCTAATTGAATATAAAGCAATGATAAAAAATTGTGACGCTTATAATATAGCGGATTTAAAAAGTCTGACGAATTGATTAATAGCATTGAGATTTGAAAACAAAGCATGACCCCAATCTGTAAGTCTTTGTTTCCAAATTTTTTAATAGATTAATTCTATTATAAGCTCCTACTTAAAAGGGGAGGGAAACCCTTATTACAATCCTCTGTTTAACCCAAATTGAACAGAGGTTTTTTTATTTACAAGCCCCCAAATGATTTGACTCAAATCGTTTGGGAATTTTTTATTGTATTTATTTTAATGCTTATATTTTAAGAAATTTCAACAATAATATATATTTATGATTCTGTGTTGCGTTATAAATATTATTTATAGGTTTTAAACTTAAATAAAGCGATTGACGAGGCTTTATTTTTGAAATAGACTTATTATCTCTATACCAAACAAACAAGTAAAGAAAACTATTTAAAATTAAGTTTAGTGGTTTTTAATACAATAAATTAAAGATGAACACTCGGTAGACTGTTTTGCTTTAAAATTTGAAAGCCAACCGATTCTAAACGCGTTAAAAATATTCATCCAACCTGATTTATATTTTTCAGATAATAGACTCACATAATAAGAATCGAATTTCATTGGAAGGCTATTTTCAACATACATATTTTCTTTCTCGAACAATTTAGAAATTGAAGTTTGAGAAAAATGCCAAAAATGTCTTGGCACGTCGTAAGCCGCCCAAAATTCTTTATAATATTTAGCGTCGTAACTTTTATAATTTGGTACAGCAATAATTAAAGTTCCGTTTGATTTTAAAAGTGATTTTAAAATTGATATGTGTTCTTCAAGTCTTGGCAGGTGTTCTAATACATGCCAAAGCGTAATTACATCAAAACTTTGTGGTTTAAAATTTGAAAGTTCTTCAATGTCCGAAACAGAATTGTTGGTTTTTTTATTTGCTATACTTCTTGCTTTTTCATTTGGTTCAATTCCGAAAACTGTCCAATTATTTTGCTGTGCTATTTTTAGAAATTCTCCTGTACCGCAACCAATATCTAATAGCATTTTCTCTTCGGAAAAAAACAAATTAATAAGTTTCAATTTCTTTTTTAATGAAATCCTTCTAATAAAATGATACAGTTTTTCAAACAGGTTTCGTTGTGTGTCAGTATGTGAAATGTAATCTTGGCTTTTGTAATATTTAGGCAATTCGTCTTCTGAAGGTTGCGGCGAAGTTGCCAACAGATCAAATTCGTGGTCATACAATAACTGAAAAACTTCTCCAGAAACTGAATGGTCTTTTACGGTTAAGTATGTCTTTTTGTTCATTTAAAAATAGATTCCGCATCACACTTCTACTACGATTAGTGCAAGCGTGCGAAATGACAAAATAGTTAGAATTTTAATAATATGTTCCACGTGGAACTTAATAAAATGGCGATTATCGCTTATCTTCCCATATAAACCAATAGCACCGAAATATCATTTGGCGATACTCCACTTATTCTTGAAGCTTGAGAAACTGTAGTTGGCTGAATAGTTTTTAGCTTTTCCCTGGCTTCTAAACTCATAGACTTTATTTTAGAGAAATCGTAATTTGATGGGATTTTTACATACTCAAGCCTGTTTAATTTATCAGCATTGTTTTTTTCTTTCTCTATATATCCCGAATATTTAACCTGAATTTCCGTTTGTTCAATCACTTCTCTATCAAGATTATGTTCTTGAATATAATTTTCTACAGCTTTAAATTTTCTAACATCATTAATACCAATATTTGGTCGTGAAAAAATTTTAAACATCTTATCCGATTGCTTTACTAAAGATGAGCCTTTAGACTCTAAAACAGGATTTGCTTCTTCTGGCTTTACGCTTGTGTCTTTAAAAAACTGAACAAATGCATCAGATTCTTTTTGTTTTTTCTCCATTCTCCTTAAACGCTTTTCACTTGC
>JADFGB010000242.1 GCA_022567875.1 Bacteroidota bacterium
TATTCAAACATATTGTAGCACTAAGCACTAAAACAATTCCTTTTTTAAGTGAAAGAGCACACATACAGCGAGAAATGATTGAAGAACTTCTTGGTGTAACCCAATTAAGTGTTAAGTCAGAAAAATTACGGGAAAAAATTAAAGATACTAAAACTGAAATTGATTCTGAAGAACTACGTATACGATTAATTAAACAACAAAATGAAAAAACTGAACAAACTATTATAGAAATAAAAAGAAAAGCCATGTTATGGGAAAAAGGCCATTTGTCAAATGCAGAAACATTAGTTTCAAAAATTATAAAGCTACAAGAAGTTGAAATTGATACAGAGATAAATGATCATAAAATTTATATCAAATATACCATCCTTAAACTTTTTATTATTCATAATTAATTTTAGAAAATTTATATTATGAGTTACCCCTATAATTTCAAATTCATCTAAAGCTCTTTTCATTCTGTTTATTGCAGAAATTCTGTCATTGCTCCAACAAACAAGTTTGGCAATCATAGGGTCATAATACATTGAAATTTCAGACCCAATTTCAAAACCTGTATCGACTCTAACTCCGGGTCCTGCTGGTATGTTAAAGTTTGTTAATTTGCCTGTTGAAGGAAGAAAATCATTTTCAGGATCTTCTGCATAAATTCTACATTCTATAGAATGACCATGTATAGATATATCATTTTGGTTGATATTCAGTTTTAAACCTGAAGCAATTCTAATTTGTTGTATTACTAAATCAATCCCTGTTATAAATTCTGTAACCGGGTGTTCAACCTGTAGCCTCGTATTCATTTCAAGAAAATAGAAGTTTTTATTTTTGTCCATTAAAAATTCAACTGTACCGGCATTTTGATATTTGCAAGCTTTTGCTGCGTTTATTGCTGTTTCTGTTATTCTGTTTCTTGTTTTTTCGTCAACAAATGATGAAGGAGATTCCTCAATTATTTTTTGATGTCTCCTTTGAATTGAACACTCTCTTTCAAATAGGTGAATATAATTACCGAAATTATCACCTAAAATTTGAACTTCAATATGTTTCGGATTTTCTATAAACTTTTCTATATATACTTTGTCAGAACCGAATGAGTTTTTCGCTTGCCTTTTTGTTGACTTAAACGCTTCATCAAATTCTTGGCTATTATAAACAACGCGCATTCCTTTACCACCACCACCTGATACAGCTTTTATTAATATCGGATAACCTATTTCTTCTGCTTTTATTTTTCCAATTTTTGATGTTTTGATAGGAGAGGTTGTCCCGGGAACAATTGGTATGTTATTTTTTTTCATCAATTTTCTTGCTGAAGTTTTGTTTCCCATTAATGAAACAGATTTTGATGATGGACCTATAAATTTAATTTTTTCATTTTCAACATTTTTAATAAAAGAATGGTTTTCAGAGAAAAAACCATAACCGGGATGTATAGCATCGGCTCCTATTTGTTTTGCCAATTCAATAATTTTTTTTCCATTTAAATATGATTCTGATGATTTGGCGTCCCCAATCAAATAAGATTCATCAGCTAATCTGGTATGTAGTGAGGTTTTGTCTGCTTCAGAATATATGGTAGCAGATTTAATGTTTAATTCTTTGCAGGCTCTTATTATCCTTACTGCAATTTCCCCTCTGTTAGCAATTAATATTTTTTTAAACAATTTTATTACCTATTTTATTTCGGCTATTGTAACACCGTCACCGCCTTGTTGTATTACCGCCGGATAAAAATCTTTTACATTCTCATTATTCTTCAATAATTCTGAAACTAATGCCCTTAAAACACCTGTCCCCTTTCCATGTAAAATTTCCACCTTTTGTTGACCTGAAAAATAGGCTTCATCTATAAATTTAACAATAGTATATTCAACTTCATCAGGCCTTTTCCCTCTAATATCCAGTCTTACTTTTAATTCCGAAACTTTATAGTCATAGTAACTTTTTTCAGAATTCATTTTAGTTTTTTTTGTTTTAATTAATGTTAATAATGATGTATTGATTCTTAAGCCACCTGTTAATATTGTGACTTGATTTTTCGATTTATTTAATTCTATAATTTCACCAATAGTGTTTGAATCTTTAATCCTAACATTATCTCCAATTTCTAATTCTTGTTTTTCATAAATTTCTTTATTCTTGGGAAATCTAGATTTTACAGTTTCTTTAAATCTTTTAATTGTTTGTTTCGTTTCTTTTATTACTTCTCTATCAGCTTTTGTTTCTCTTATTTTTTTTACAACTTTTTCAATCTGTTTATTCATATCATCCAGATATTCTTCAGCATCAATTTTTACTTTTTGCAGAATACTATCCTTTTCACTTTTTAGTTTGTCCAAATTCTTTTCATACAAATTAGAAAGTCCTTGCAATCTTGCATTTTCTATTTCAAGTTTTTTTAATTTTTCATTTAATTTTGCTGCTTTCTTTTCAATATCAATTAGAAAATTTTCAACTTTATGTTGATCCGTATTTAAATTTTGTTTTGCTATTTTAAAAAATTGTTCATCAAATCCTATTCTTTCTGCAATTTCAAAAGCATAACTTGAACCGGGTAATCCTTGTTCAAATATATAAGTAGGTCTAAGATTTTCCTGATCAAATTGCATAGAAGCATTTTGAATTCCTTTAACAGAGTTAGCTAATATTTTTAAACTACCGTGATGGGTTGTTGAAAATACAATTGAGTTTACTTTTTTAAGTGTAAGTAAGATTGCTGCTGCCAATGCAGAACCTTCAGCAGGATCAGTTCCTGTGATATCGATTACAGTGTCTACATCAGATTGACTAGCCAAATCCGCTAATACCATTAGGGTTTGACCAGCAACAGGCAAAGAGCCGACACCTGAAACGGTTGTATCAAGCGTTCCAGAACCAGCACCTGTGATGTTAATTCCGCCAACGATGGTTGTAGATTTGTTTGTAATATAGAGATAATGCTCTATACTTTTCTTTACAGTTCTACTCATCATTTAGCTCCTTTTTCAAGAAAAGTCATGGCATCATGAAGTGTCTTTCTCAACCTCATTGCGGGACTGATAAGTCGAGATTTTTTGAAATGAATCGCTGTGGCATCTACAGCAATTTTTTCAAACACACTATCAAAAATAGCCACTATTCTTCGATTGTTAGCCAAAGACATTTTAATTTTGCCTTTAGCTTCATCCAGCGGAATTTCTCTCTGCGATAAATCTGTTACATGTGCAATTAATGATAAAAGATCATTTCGAAAGGTTTTATCTTTCAAGCTTTCACGAGATCCATTGAGAAGGTTTTTGTCAAGAACATCAAATATACCACTTACAAGGTCATCAACATAAC
>JADFGB010000243.1 GCA_022567875.1 Bacteroidota bacterium
ATTAACTATAAATTAACTTTTTCAATTTATTTTAACTAATTTCATCCCATAATTATTATTTTTTAAATAACAATTTTATGAATAACGATAGTCTAACAAATTTAAGAGGAGAGGTTTATAAAAATCAATTGATTGAATCAATGATGGAACATAACCCATTTAATCAGTTTAATCTATGGATGAAAGAAGCACTTGATGTCAAAATTGTTCACGCTAATGCTATGACACTAGCAACAGTTAATAATAAAGGTGTTCCATCTGCAAGAACAGTTCTGTTAAAAGAGTTAGATGATTCAGGTTTTGTCTTTTATACAAACTATGAAAGCGAAAAAGCAAAAGATTTAAATGAAAATCCTAATGCTTCCATAGTCTTTTTCTGGAAAGAATTTGAAAGACAAGTAAGGATTACAGGTATTGTTGAAAAAATTACAAAAGAAGAATCAGAAATTTATTTTAAAAGTAGACCTTTCGAAAGTAAACTTGGTGCATGGGCATCTAAACAAAGTGAAGAAATTCCTAATAGAGATTATCTTATCAACAAATACAATGAAGTAAAAGAAAAATTCAAAGAAATGGAAATCACTTTACCACCTTTTTGGGGCGGTTATCGTTTGCTTCCTAATATTTTTGAATTTTGGCAGGGAAGAGAAATGAGACTCCACGACAGAATAAAATATGAAAAGGTTAAAAACGAATGGAGGTTATTTAGACTTTCCCCTTGACCCAATCAGCTGGAAAAAACATTATCAATTATCAATTATCAATTTATAATGTACAATTGGTGAAGGTGGAGTTTAGAGGTGACTTTATTTCGTTGTTCTTTGTTCAGGAATGGTAATATAATCAGTTGTAACTCTGAATCTGACTTTAGCGGATGAAGAGTTCCTAAAATTATTTTTTAAGAAATTTTGCTTGGTTTAGAATGATAATTTATGTTTTAAGTTTATTAATAAAACATAGTTATAAATAATTTTTATACCTTGCTTTCATTACAGCGGACTGCAGTATAAAGGCTCTGACTGATACTGTAAAAAGTATTATTCCTCCTCCAATGATAGCCATTACTGAAGGTATTTCACCGTAACCTATTAATACCCAAACAGGGTTTAACACTGGTTCAATCATTGAAATAAGTGAAGCTTCCACTGCGAGAACTCTTTTTAGTCCGTATGCAAAAATTATGTATGCAGCACCAACCTGGAAAATTCCCAAATAAGAAACCATAAGTAAATCTGATATAGAAAGTGTGTTGATTTCAAATATTGAATAAACGGATATTAAAACAACAAAAATATTACCGTAAAAAATTGATACAAATTGATGTTCTTTTTTGTTTTTTCTCATTCCCAATAAGAAAGCTGCAAATGCTATACCTGATAAAAGTGCGATAATATTTCCGTAAAGATTACCCCCCGAAAGTTTGTCTGTAAAGAAAAGAAGCATTCCTATAAAGCAAATAATAATGGTAATAATATTAATTTTCTCATACTTGGTCTTATTTATTAAAGGTTCAAAAATTAAAACGTATATTGGTGCAGTATATTGAAGGAAGACAGCATTTGCAGCTGTTGTAGTTTTGGTAGCAATTACATATAAAATTAAAACAGCGGCATAAAAGCCTGCATTTATAAAAGTGAAAAAATTTACTTTTAGGAGTTTACGTCTAAATACAAATAGAAAAACCACTGCTGCAAACAAACATCTGAAAAATGAAATCTGCATTGGTGACAACGAAGTAAGTTTTATAAATATTCCTCCGGTACTCCATAAAATTGCAGCAACTACAATGGCAAGTATGCCTTTTTGATGATCAAGTAAATATTTCAATTATAATTGTATTTTTAATTTTGAAATAGTCAGGAACTTTATAAATTCAATGATAAATATCAATTATATTTGCTATAATTAATATCATTCTTATAAAATAAATAATAATAATAGTAATTTGAAATATCTTTATGATCCTCCCCAATTATTAAAGTCTACTTTCGGTAATTTTTTGTGGAATACAAAAAACAAAGAGATTTTACTTACTTTTGACGACGGACCAAATCCAGGGACGACAGAGAAAATATTGGAATTATTGAAAAACAAAAATATAAAAGCATTATTCTTTTGTATTGGTGAAAATATTGAAAAACATCCTGAGCTTTGCAAAAGAATAATTGAAGAGGGGCATACAATTGGCAATCATACTTACAGTCATAAAAGAATAAATGAAGTAAGTAAAGATGTATTTGATTCTGAGATTGAAAGAACAAATAATTTATTGAAAGATACATTTAATTATGATCTAAAATATTTCAGACCCCCACATGGGAGATTTATTTTGTCTACTAATAAAATTTTAAAAAAGCATAATCTTGAAAATGTTATGTGGTCGCTTTTAACGTGGGACTATAAAGGTAATTTTAAGAGGGTTCAAAAATCTATACGGAATTATCTGAAAAATAATTCGATAGTAGTATTACACGACAGCGACAAGACAAAACTTATTCTTCAAGATTCCGTAAATCTATTAATAAAAGAAGCAGAAAAAAGAAATTATAAAATTGGAGAGCCAGTCAATTGTTTGAAATAATTTTTTTTATATTGATTATCGGCTACTTCTTTCAATTATTTATTTTTACAATCGGAGTACAGAAAAAATTTCCGCAAATAAATGAAGAAGAATTACTTACAGCAACCGTTATAGTAGCTGCAAGAGATGAAGAGAATAATATTTTAAGATGTTTGAAGTCCTTGGACAAATTGATTTATCCCGATGGTAAATTAGAAATTATTTTAGTTGATGATTTAAGGAAATTAAGAAATGATATTATTTATTATGGCAAGAAGGTTAATAAAGAATTTTTAGTGAATAATGAATCAGAAATTAAAAGACTTGGAGTTAAAATTGGTGATACAGTAATTGAAGAAAGAGCGGGAGACTTAATACCAGTTGTTTCTAAAGTAATAAAAGAACTTAGAACGGGAAAAGAAAAAATATTTTTATTTCCTAAAAAATGTCCGACATGTGAAACAAAATTAATAAAACTAAAAGATGAAGTAGTTTGGCGTTGTAAAAATACTAAATGTTTAGCTAGGAAGAAAGAAATTTTACGTCATTTTGTTTCAAAAAAATCTTTTGACATTGTAGGGATGGGACCTAAAATAGTTGAAAAATTAATAACAGAAAAATTAATTTTCCAACCATCTGACATTTTTGAATTAAAAGAAGGAGATATTATGCCATTAGAAAAATTTGCAGAAAAATCTTCTAAAAATTTAATAGAATCAATTGAAAGAAGTAAAAAAATTGAATTATCTAA
>JADFGB010000014.1 GCA_022567875.1 Bacteroidota bacterium
TTTTTTAAAATATTATCAATAAATTCCGAAGTTTGTTTACCCGGTCTAATCCCTGGTATAAAACCGCCCTGTTTTTTCATATTATCTGCAACATCCTTTGGATTAAAAGAAATTGCAGTATAAAAATAAGTAAAAAAGATAATCATTAATGCATACATAAATGAATAAACAGGTGAAGTATAAACAAAATATTGACCTAAACTTTGTAAAAAATCATTGTTTGGGAAAAATGACAAAACAGTATTCGGTATAAACATAATTGACTGTGCAAATATAATTGGCATTACTCCAGCAGTGTTTACACGTAAAGGAATATATTGTGTAACACCTCCATAAACTTTTCTTCCCACAACTCTTTTGGCATATTGAACGGGAATCCTTCTAGTCCCCTGTGTTACCAAAATAACTCCCGCAATTATAAATACCATAAATACAAGTATTACAATCTCAATTACCAAACTTCTGGTTCCAGCAGCAATCAACCTGTATTCATCTAACATAGCAAAAGGGAACCTATTTATAATACCAATAAAAATTATAAGTGAAATACCGTTACCAATTCCTTTATCAGTAATCTGTTCACCAAGCCACATCATAAAGACAGTTCCCGAAGTAAGGATAAGGATAGTAGAAACTATCCACATCATCCCTTGTACACCTTCAGGAATAATTGGTGTACCCTGCACATTAATATTTAACAATCTAATTGTTACACCCCAAGCTTGTAAGCAAGAAATTAATATTGTTCCGTACCGAGTAAGCTGTGTTATTTTCTTTCTTCCATCTTCACCTTCTTGTTGCAGCTTTTGGAAATAAGGAACAACAGCTCCCATTAACTGAATAATAATTGAAGCTGAGATATACGGCATAATACCAAGAGCAAAAATAGCAGCATTTGAAAAAGCACCACCCACAAACATATCATATAACCCAAAAAGATTATCTGTAGTTTGATTTTGTGTGCTTGCAGCCAATAATGATGCATCAACACCGGGTAATGTAACATGAGCGCCAATTCTTACAATAACTAACAGAGCCAAAGTGTAAATTATTCTTTGACGAAGTTCGTGTATCTTAAAAACGTTTCTTATGGAATCCGTAAATTTTGACATATTCTATGAAATTATACTTTTTTTATTGTACCGCCAGCGGCTTCAATTTTTTCTTTTGCTGATTGACTAAAAGCATTTACTTCAATTTGAAGTTTGCTTTTAATTTCTCCGTTACCTAAAATTTTTACAGGTTGTTTGATATCTGAGATAAGACCAACAGCTTTTAATGTATCTATATTAACCAAACCTTTTTTTAATTTTTTATCTTCCACCAATTTTTGAAGAGAGTTAAGATTTACAACCTGATAATAAACTTTAAAAATATTAGTAAACCCAAATTTTGGTACACGTCTTTGCAAAGGCATCTGACCGCCCTCAAACCAAGCTTTATGTTTTGCACCTGATCGTGACAATTGTCCGTTGCTTCCTCTTGTAGCAGTTTTACCTCTTCCAGAACCAGCGCCTCTTGCAACTCTTTTTCTTTTTCTTCTTGAACCTTTAACGTATTTAAGATTACTTAGAATATCCATGATTATCCTTTACTTGCCTTCTTTATTTTCTCTACAGTTACTAAATGAGTTACTTTGTTTATCATTCCTCTTATTTGAGGAGTATCATTGTGAATTATTTCCCAATTTGGTCTTCCAAGTCCTAATGCTTTAATAGTAAGCTTTTGATCTTTGGGCCTGTCAATTACACTTCTTATTTGTTTTACTTTTATTTTACTCATTTCTTCCTCAATTAAGCAGTGAATAAATCACTTATGCTAATGCCTCTTTTTTTAGCCATCTTTTTTGCATCTATTAAACCAAGTAAACAATTTAAAGTTGCTTTAACCTGGTTGTGAGAATTACTTGAACCCAACGACTTTGTTAATATGTCTTGCACACCAGTTGCTTCCAACACAGCACGAACACCTCCCCCTGCAATAAGACCTGTACCGGGTGAAGCAGGTTTTAACAAAACTTTTCCTGCACCATACTTACCAATAATTTTATGTGGTATTGTTCCTTTGTGGATTAAAATTTTTACAAGGTTTTTCTTTGCATCATCAACTCCTTTTGAAATTGCTTCAGCAACTTCGTTAGCTTTGCCTAAGCCAACTCCTAAAATACCATCACCATTTCCTACAACTACAATAGCATTAAAACTAAATCTCCTTCCACCTTTTACAACTTTAGCTACTCTATTAATTTCTACAACTTTTTCTTTTAAGTTTTCTACGTCTGTTGCTTTAATTGGTTTCAATTTTTCTCTCTAATAATTTTTATTAATTTTAGTTATATGTTTTCCCAAAGTTTATATAGCTTTTATAGCTGCCGGGAGAGGATTTGAACCTCTACAGACGCCTTCAAAGGGCGTAGTCCTGCCATTAGACGACCCGGCAAAACTGATAATTCCACTCATCAAAACTTTAGGCCTCCTTCACGAGCACCGTCAGCTAAGGCTTGAACTCGACCATGATATTTATAACCATTTCTATCAAAAACAATTGTGGATATTTTTTTCTCTAAAGCTTTTTTAGCTAATAGATTACCGACTATTTTACTTCTTGCAATTTTACTTTTAGATCCTTTTAATTCTTCGCTAACTTCTTTTGAAAGCGAAGAAGCAGAGGCTAAAGTTTTACCAACCGAATCATCAATTAATTGTGCATAAATATTTGTTAAACTGCGATAAACGGTCAACCTCGGTATATTTAAAGTACCGGAGATATGTTTTCTTATCTTAATTTTAGAACGCATTCTTGTGTTTTTCTTTTTCATAATCATCTTTTTAAATCACTCCACTAAAGTTAAGTACCCGCAGTTTTACCAGCTTTTCTTTGTATTTGTTCATCAGAGTATTTTATACCCTTACCTTTATATGGTTCAGGTTTTCTTATTGATCTTATTTTAGCAGCTACCTGGCCAACTAATTGTTTATCAATACCCGAAATAATAATTTGTGTTTGGGTTGGTGCCTGAATTGTAATCTCTTCAGACGGCATAAAATATATTGGATGTGAATATCCAATATTTAATAATAGGTTTTTCCCTTTCATTTCTGCTTTGTAACCAACACCAACAATATCTAAAGTTTTTGAATAAGATGTGTGCACTCCAGTTACCATATTTTGAATTAAAGCACGGGTTAATCCGTGTAAAGCTCTGTGCTCTTTTGAATCATCAGGTCTGGTTACAACAACCTCATCTTTTTTTACTTCTATAGAAATATCGGAATTAAAACTATTTTTTAATTCTCCCTTGGGACCTTTTACCGTTAAAGTATTTCCTTCTTTAGTAATAATAACTCCTTCGGGTATTTCCACAGGTTTTTTACCTATTCTTGACACTTTTAAAACTCCATAATAAAAATTACCAAATATGACAAATAACTTCGCCACCAATTGATTCTTTACGTGCTTGTTTTTCAGTCATCAATCCTTTTGATGTAGAAATAACAGCAATACCTAAACCATTTAATACTCTCGGTAAAGTATCTGCACCTTCATAAATTCTTAAACCTGGTTTGCTAATTTTTTTCAAACCGCTTATTGCAGCTTCACCATTTGTATATTTTAATCTAACATCAATAACATTTTGTTTATTATCTTCAACCAAAATATAATCTTGAATAAAATTTTGTTGTTTGAAAATTTCAACTAAACTTAATTTCATTTTTGATGAAGGTATTTCAACCCTTATTTTTTTAGCTTTACTTGCATTTCTAATTCGTGTTAATAAATCCGCTATTGGATCAGTTACAGGCATATATATCTCCTCCTACCAACTTGATTTTTTTAATCCGGGTATTTCGCCTCTTAAAGCCATCTCTCTTAAAACAAGTCTTGAAATACCAAATTTTCTATAATATGATCTTGCTCTACCAGTAAACATACATCTGTTATTAAGTCTAACAGGTGAAGAATTTTTAGGTAATTTCTGTAATGCTTCATAATCACCATTTTCTTTCAATTCTTTTCTTAATTTTGCATACTTCTTAACAAGTCTTTCTCTTTTTTCTTGTCTAGCTATTAAACATTTACGAGCCATTAGTTCTCCTAATTAAGCTGATTTAAGTTCTTTTTTTATAAATGGGAACCCGAAAGCCAATAATAATTCATAAGCTTCGGCATCAGTTTTAGCAGTTGTAACAAAAGTTATATCCATTCCTAAAACTTTATTTACCCTATCAATATCTATTTCGGGAAATATAACATGCTCTTTAACACCTAAGGTATAATTCCCTCTACCATCAAATGATTTATCCGACAGACCTCTAAAATCCCTTACACGAGGTAAAACTATATTTATCATTCTGTCTAAAAATTCATACATATTATCTCTTCTTAATGTTACCTTCGTACCTATTTTCATGCCTTCACGAAGTTTAAAGTTAGAAATAGCTTTCTTTGCAATTCTAATACTTGATTTTTGTCCTGAAATAGTTTCAATAATTTTTACAGCATCATCAAGCACTTTTGAATCTGAAGCAGCAGCACCCACACCCATATTTATTACAATCTTTGAAAGTTTGGGTACTTGCATAACACTCTTATAATTAATTTTTTTCATAAGAGAAGGCACTATTTCTTTTTTATATATTCCTTCAAGTCTAACGGGAATATCAACTTTAGCTACTGTTTCTTTTACCTTAACTTTTACTTTAGGTGTTTTTTCTTTTTTAATTTTTTGTTCTTTTTTCTCAGCCATTTTTAGATAAAAACCTTATTTGAATTTAAATCATTTCTCCACTTATTTTACTTACACGAACTCTTTTCTTTTTACCGGTCTTTTCATCCAGTATTATTTGTGTACCAATTCTTGTTGGTTCGTTAGACTTTGGATCCAACAGCATAATATTAGAAATATGTATAGACGCTTCTTTCTCTATTATACCACCTTGAGGATTAGTTTGAGTCGGTTTTGTATGTCTTTTTCTAATGTTTACACCTTCAATAATTAACCTAGATTTTTTAGGAAAAACTTTTAATACTTTTCCGGTTTTTCCACGATCGTTTCCGGTAATTACTACTATGTTATCATTTTTGTGAATTTTAACTTTCATTGATAATCCTTATAAAACTTCTGGTGCAAGAGAAACAATTTTCATGTATTGTTTATCTCTTAATTCTCTAGCAACCGGTCCAAAAATACGTGTACCAATTGGTTCATTTTGATTGTTTAATAGCACGGCTGCATTTTCATCAAATCTTATGTATGAACCGTCCTTGCGTCTGACTTCTTTTTTTGTTCTTACTATTACTGCTCTTGAAACTTCACCTTTTTTTACACTACTATTAGGAATAGCAGCTTTTACAGACACAACTATTAAATCGCCAATACTAGCATATCTCCTACCACTGCCTCCAAGAACACGAATGCATCTTACCTTTTTTGCTCCGGAATTATCGGCAACAATTAAATTTGTTTCTACCTGAATCATTTTACACTACTCCTTATTAACTACTTGGCTTTTTCTATAATCTCAATTAATCGCCATCTTTTTTTAGAACTTAGAGGACGTGTTTCCATTATTTTAACTTTATCACCTATTCTACACTCACCTTTTTCATCGTGTGCCATAAGCTTTGTAGTTTTCTTAAAATATTTCTTATAAATTGGATGTGGTACCTTTCTTTCTATTGTTACAGTAATAGATTTATCCATTTTATCGCTAACAACAGTTCCAATTCTTATTTTTCTTAAAGCCCTTTTTTCCATAATTAAGCAGTAACTCCTTCATTAATATTAGCTGATATATTTCCAGCAGATTCTATTTCTTTTAATATTGTTTTCATTCTAGCGATATCATTTTTAGTCATTTTTAACTTTGCAGTATTTGTAAGCTGCTTTAATTGATGAGTAAAACGTAAATCTATTACATTTTTCTCTTCTTCTTCTATCCTTTTAATAAGTTCTTCTTTTTTTAGCTCTCTTACTTCATGTGCTTTCATATTTATATCCTCAATAACATTTTATTCATAATCAGGTCTTTGAACAACTTTTGTTTTAATTGGTAATTTATATGAACAGCTTTTTAATGCTGCATAGGCTATTTCCTTGGAAACACCTGAAACCTCAAACATTACTCTTCCAGGTTTAACAACTGCTACCCAAAATTCTGGTGCACCTTTACCTTTACCCATTCTCGTTTCTAAAGGTTTCTTTGATACAGGTTTATCAGGAAAAATTCTTATCCAAACTTTACCGTCTCTTTTCATTTTTCTTGAAAGAGCAACACGGCAGGCTTCAATCTGCCTACTTGTAATCCAATGAGGTTGTAATGCTTTTAAACCAAAATCACCAAATGATACAGCACTTCCCCGGTAAGCTTTGCCTTTCATTCTACCTCTTTGTGATTTCCTAAATTTTACTCTCTTTGGCATTAACATAATTCAAAAACTCCCAGTAATTATTCAGTAACTCTCTTTCCTAAAATTTCACCACGGCATATCCAAACTTTTATGCCTATTGAACCGTAAATTGTTTCTGCTCTTCCGCAAGCATAATCAATATCGGCTCTAATTGTATGCAAAGGTATTCTACCTTTTTTATATTGCTCTGTTCTTGCCATTTCTGCTCCACCTAATCTACCTGAACACATAATTCTAATACCCTCTGCACCCATTCTCATGCCTGCTGTAATTGCCATTTTCATTGCTCTTCTAAAGGACATTCTTCCCGATAATTGATGGGCTAAATTTTCAGCGACTAAATATGCATCTAATTCCGGTCTTTTTATTTCTGTTATTTGAACTTTAACATCTTTGTCTGTAATACTTTTTAATTCCTGCTCTAATTGTGTTATCTCTTTTCCACTTTTACCAATTACAACTCCGGGTCTTGAAGTATGTATGGTTAATAATATTTTTTTTGAAGTTCTATCAATAATTAATTTAGAGATACCAGCTTTTTTTAATCTGTTTCTAATATATTCTCTTAATTTAGCATCCTCTTTTAGCTTTGTTGCGTAACTGTTTTTTTCATACCAGTTAGACTCCCAACCTCTAATAACACCAACTCTAAAACCTAATGGATGTGTTTTCTGTCCCAAAAATTATCCTCCTAATTCTCTGCCTTAGTAGCAACAACTATTGTTAAATGACAAGATCTTTTTCTAATTTTGTAAGCTCTTCCCATTGCCCGCGGCATAATTCTTTTAATTGTAGGTCCCTGATTAACAAAAGCTTCTTTAACAAATAAATCTGCAGGATCTGTTCTTGTTGATTCTTCACTATTTAGCAAATTAGCCACAGCCGATCTTAAAGTAGTTTCAACATCGTTTGAAGCATGTTTTTTATGAAAATGAAGAATCTCAATTGCTTTTTCTACTGACATACCTCTAATAAGATCTACAACCAATCTCATTTTCCTTGGTGAAGATGGTATGTATTTATTTATTGCTCTTGCTTCCATATTATTCAAAATTCCTTTAAATCTTTATTAACTTCTTGAAGCTTTCTCTGCTTTTGTTCCAGGATGTCCTCTAAAAATTCTTGTAGGAGAAAACTCTCCGAGTTTATGACCAACCATATTTTCAGTAATATAAACAGGTATCATTTTATTACCATTATGAACCGCTATTGTATGCCCTACAAAGTCAGGCGTAATAGTTGAAGCACGAGACCAAGTTTTTATAATCTTTTTCTGATTAGATTCGTTTAGCTTTTGTATTTTTGCATTAAGCTTATAATCAATAAATGGTCCTTTTTTAACTGAACGTGGCATATATTCTCTCTACTTTTTAGTCCTTTTTTTAACAATATATTTATTTGATTCTTTTTTATGTTTTCTTGTTTTTAATCCTTTTGCTGCTTGACCCCAAGGAGATACAGGATGACCACCGCCTGAAGTTTTACCTTCACCACCTCCCATCGGGTGATCAACAGGGTTCATTGCAACACCTCTAACTTTAGGTCTTCTGCCTTTCCATCTCATTCTTCCTGCTTTACCCCAAACAATATTTTCCTGTTCTGAATTGCCAACAATACCGTAGGTTGCCATACATTCTAAAGACACAAGTCTTACTTCACCCGAAGGCATTTTTAATTGCGCATATTTGCCTTCTTTTGCCATAACCTGAATAGCTGCACCTGCACTTCTTCCTAGTTGACCTCCTTTGCCCGGTCTCATCTCAACATTGTGAATCATACTGCCCACAGGCATATCTTTCAAATGCATTGCGTTACCAACACTAATTTCACTCTTGCTGCCTGCCATAACTGTGGCACCAACTTTTAATCCTTCAGGTGCAAGAATATATCTTTTTTCACCGTCTGCATAGTGTAATAATGCTATTCTGCAAGTTCTGTTAGGATCATATTCTATTGAAAAAACTTTTGCCGGAACGCCATGTTTATCTCTCTTAAAATCTATTATTCTATATTTTCTTTTATGACCACCGCCAATATGTCTTGATGTAATTCGTCCTTTATTATTACGTCCACCAGATTTCTTAAGTGAAACGGTTAAAGATTTTTCCGGTGTAGTTTTTGTAATCTCATCAAAAGATGAGCGTGACATAAATCTTGTCCCGGGTGTCATTGGTCTTAATTTTTTAATAGCCATTTATCTATCCTAATAACAATATCTATACTTGTTCAAAAAGCTCTATTGTATCCCCTTCTTTCAAAGTAATTATTGCTTTTTTATATTTTGAAGTTTTTCCAGTAAATCTTCCACTTTTTCTAAACTGAGTTTTAGTTTTACCGGAATAGTTTAATGTTTTAACATCAGTTACTTTTACTTGAAAACTCTGTTCAATTGCTTTTGCAATTTCAATTTTATTTGCCTTTGGGTTAACTATAAAACCATATTTTCCTTCATCGGCAGTTAAATTTGTCATTTTCTCAGTTATTAATGGTTTTATTAATATTTGATGCATGTTAGTTAACCGCCTCTGCTTTGGTTCTAAAAGTATTTATAATATCTTCTAAAGCACTTTTTTGAATTATCATCATTTGATTATTTACTATATCGTATGTAGACGCTTTATCGGCTTCTAATATTTTTATTTTAGGTATATTTCTACCAGATTTATAAACACTGATAAGGTTGTTTTTTGTAAGAATAAGAACTTTTTTACCATTAAGTTTTAATGCACTCAAAATATTTAAAAGTTCTTTAGTTTTTGGAACATCAAAATTGAAATCTTCAACAATCATTAATTGTTCATCTTTAACTTTGTAGCTTAATGCTGATTTTCTTGCAAGTCTGCTTGCCTTTTTAGGAAGATCTTGTCTGTAACTTCTTGGACGAGGACCAAATATAGTTCCGCCGCCAACCCATAAAGGAGATCTGATTGTACCTGCTCTTGCGCCTCCTCTTCCCTTTTGTTTAAAAGGTTTTCTACCGCCGCCGCGTACTTCACTTCTTTCTTTAGCTTTGTGTGTACCTTGTCTTTGATTTGCTAAATAAGCTTTTACAGAAAGATAAATAGCATGATCGTTAGGCTCAATGCCAAAAATATCATCTGCAAGATCTATTTTCTCACCTGTAGTTTTTCCGTCTATTTTATATACTTCTAATTTCATAATCTATTCTTACTTCTTTATTATAAGCCTATTGCTTAACCAATTCAACAATTGAATTTATTGGGCCAGGAACTGAACCGTTAACTAATATTAAATTTTCTTCCGGTATTACTTTAATTACTTCCAAATTTGATACGGTTATAAATTTACCACCTGTTCTCCCAGCCATCCTCATACCTTTGAATACTCTTGACGGGTCAGAACTTTGACCAATTGAACCCGGTGCCCTTAATCTATTACTTTGACCGTGAGTTGTTCCACCAACACCTTTAAATCCGTGTCTTTTTATTACCCCCTGAAATCCTTTTCCTTTACTCTTTGCTCTTACCTTAATTTTTTCACCCTCTTTAAAAAAGTCAGCTTTAATTTCATCACCAACTTTGTATTCAGAAATTTCATCAAAACGAAATTCTTTTAAATAAGCTGTTGATTCAACATTGTTCTTTTTAAAATGACCTAGAATTGGTTTGTTCAAGTTTTTCTCTTTTCTTGTTCCAAAACCAATTTGTAAAGCTTCATAACCATCTTTTTCTTGTGTCCTAATAGTCACAACTTTACAAGGACCTGCCTGAATAGCAGTAACAGGTATCATTCGTCCTTTTTCGCCATAAATACTTGACATTCCTAATTTTTTACCTAATATGCCGGACATCTTTACTCCAATTTCATTAAAGCTTTATTTCAATATCTACACCCGCCGGTATATCTAACTTACTTAGAGAATCAACGGTTTTATTATTTGAATTATGAATATCTATAATTCTTTTGTGTGAACGCGTTTCAAATTGTTCACGTGATTTTTTGTCAACATGCGGAGACTTTAACACTGTGTATAAAGTTCTTTTTGTAGGCAATGGAATAGGACCTGAAACTATTGCACCAGTACTTTTTACTGTTTTAATAATCTTCTCGGTTGATTTATCAATCAATATATGATCATATGATTTCAATTTTATTCTTATTTTCTGTCCAGCCAATTAAAGTCTCCTTTATGTAAATATTTTATAATAGAAAAAGATTAAAAATCCCTTCCTAAAATTGAATTATTTATTATTCAATAATTTTAGTTACAACACCAGCACCTACTGTTTTACCACCTTCACGGATAGCAAAACGTAAACCGTCTTCCATTGCAATATCTGTAATAAGTTCAATACTTAGTTTTACATTATCACCAGGCATAACCATTTCAGTTCCTGAAGGTAAAGTTGCAACACCTGTTACATCAGTTGTTCTAAAATAGAATTGTGGTCTGTAACCGTTAAAAAAAGGTGTGTGTCTTCCGCCTTCGTTTTTTGATAAAATATATACTTCACCTTCAAATTTGTGGTGAGGTGTAATAGAACCGGTTTTAGCTAAAACCATTCCTCTTAATATTTCTTTTTTATCAATACCGCGTAAAAGTATACCGGCATTGTCGCCAGCCATAGCTGAATCAAGTTCTTTTCTAAACATTTCAACACCCGTAACAACTGTTTTTTTGTGCAAACCTAAACCGATAAGTTCAACTTCTTCCTGAATTTTAACTTGACCTCTTTCTACTCTACCGGTTGCAACTGTTCCTCTTCCTGTAATAGAAAAAACATCTTCAACAGGCATTAAGAAAGGTTTATCATTATCTCTTTCAGGTACAGGAATGTATGTATCTACTGCCTCTAAAAGCTCCCAAATACAATTAAATCTTTCGTCATCAGCAGGGGCTCCGGATGCGGCTGCTTCTAAAGCTTTAAGTGCAGAACCTTTTATAATAGGAATTTCGTCTCCTGGGAATTCATACTCATTTAATAAATCTCTTAATTCAACTTCAACTAATTCAATTAACTCAACAGGGAATATAACTGCAATTGGTGCGTTCGGAGGACAGATTTGGATAAATGACACAACTGTTACATTATCTGCATATTATAATGCATCAGGAGACAACTCATCTGCAGATGGGAATGTAAATATTATTTATTGT
>JADFGB010000244.1 GCA_022567875.1 Bacteroidota bacterium
TAACGAGGAAGAGGAATAAATTTATTGATGAATTAAACAAAGAAGGATTTAATGCATTAAACGACAATAAAGAGGCTGTAAGGAAAAATAGAATTATCATTTTAGCAGTTACTCCCCATCAGTTAAACGAATTATTAAATGAAATTAAGGATGTAGTGACTGACGAACATATAATAATTTCTGTCGTATCAGGTGCATGTATTAAACAGATTAAAAGTAAATTTATTGTTTCCGCTTCTGTCATTAGAGTTATGCCCAATACGGCAATAGCTATAAGTGAATCTATGACTTGTATTGCTGGTGAAGATACGGATAACGAAGCTATAAAAATAACAAAAAATATATTCAATGCAGTTGGGCAAACGATAGAGATAAGTGAAGATCTAATGGGTCCTGCAACTGCGTTATGCGCATGTGGATTAGCATTTTTTTTACGCGCTGTGCGTGCTGCTTCACAGGGAGGAATCGAAATAGGTTTCCATTCAGAAGAAGCTTTGTTCATGGCAGCACAAACAGCAAAAGGTGCCGCTGCGATGCTTATTAAGGAAGGTAAACATCCTGAAAGAGAAATTGATAAAGTTACTACTCCGCAGGGAATTACTATTTCAGGTCTCAACGAAATGGAACATAACGGATTTAGTTCATCAATGATAAAGGGAATTGTTATTGCTGCGGAGAAGGCAAATAAAATTTATTCAAATAATGGGGAGAAACTATCCAATGAATAAAAACGATTTTATTATTGGAACAGATAAATGGAAATACAGTTGAGCTGTTTTGAATAAATACGATGTAATAATTA
The DNA here is from genome assembly GCA_022567875.1 of Bacteroidota bacterium. GTDB lineage: Bacteria > Bacteroidota > Ignavibacteria > Ignavibacteriales > Ignavibacteriaceae. The sequence continues at coordinate 803 of JADFGB010000244.1, forward strand.
TCGGCTCCGGACCGATAGGGATGAAATGTGGCATACAAGCTGAAAGAAGAAATATTAGTTATTTAATTATTGAGAAAGGGTGCCTTGTAAATTCCGTTTACAATTATCCAACTAATATGACATTTTTTTCGACTTCGGAAAGATTAGAAATCGGCACAGTACCATTTGTCTCACATAGCGATAAACCTACTCGCAGAGAAGCTTTGGAATATTACAGAAGGGTAAAAGATTCCTGGAAACTTAAAATAAACACTTATGAAAAAGTAATTAATGTCTCAGGTGAAAAAAATAATTTTACCGTTGAAACAGATAAAGGGAAATATAATTGTAAAAAAATAATCGTTTCAACCGGATTTTACGACACACCAAACTTATTAAATATACCCGGTGAAGAATTACAGAAAGTTAAACATTACTTTGATGAAGCTCACCCCTATGCCTATCTCAATTTAACAATTATCGGTGCGGGTAACTCTGCTGTTGATGTTGCCCTGGAGACATACAGAAGAGGTGCTAATGTTACGATAGTCATTAAGGAAGATAAAATTAAAGACAGCGTAAAATATTGGGTTAAACCCGATATTGAAAACAGAATAAAAGAAGGTTCTATTAAGACTTATTTTAATTCAGAAGTTTCCGAAATACGGGAGAAAGAAATTGATATTATAACACCGAAGGGAAAAATTACAATCGAGAATGATTTTGTTTTTGCTATGACCGGTTATCATCCGGATTTTGATTTCTTAAAAATGATGGGAATAAAAATCAGCGATGATGACAAATTAGTTCCTCAATTTAATGAAGATACTTTTGAAACTAATGTTAAAGGAATTTATTTAGCAGGTGTTGTATGCGGAGGAATGAATACTGGTAAATATTTTATCGAGAATTCAATAAATCATGCCATAAATATTTTTGACCATATTCAATCAGCAAAAGAATAATTTTTAATTATTTTCAGGAATGATTAAATTTCATTCTATATTATAAATTTTAATGAAAGAGGGATAAATAATGATTGATAAAATTACAGAATTGTTAGGCGATAAAGCCGATAATCTCCTTAATTACAAAGCTAAATTTCCAAAGGAACAGCTTAATTTACCGGGACCAGATTTTGTTGACCGTGTTTTTGCTCAATCCGACAGAAACATAAACGTACTAAAAAATCTTCAATGGTTGTTTTCTCACGGAAGACTTGCAGGCACAGGTTATGTTTCCATATTACCTGTAGATCAGGGAATTGAACACACCGGCGGTGCTTCATTTGCTCCGAACCCAATTTACTTCGATCCCGAAAATATTGTAAAACTTGCTATTGAAGGCGGATGCAACGCAGTTGCAAGTACACTCGGAGTTTTGGGGATGGTTTCCAGAAAATACGCACACAAAATTCCGTTTATTATGAAGCTCAATCACAACGAGCTTTTAACCTATCCCACTAAATATGACCAGATTATGTTTGGATCCGTTGAGCAGGCAGTTGATCTCGGTGCAGCAGCGGTGGGTGCAACAATTTATTTTGGTTCGGAAGAAAGTTCAAGACAAATTATAGAAGTAAGTCAGGCATTTCAATACGCCCACGAGATGGGATTGGCAACAATTCTCTGGTGTTATTTAAGAAACTCAGAGTTCAAAAAAGACGGTGTTGATTATCACGCAGCCTCAGATCTAACCGGTCAGGCAAACCATCTCGGAGTAACAATTGAAGCAGATATAATTAAACAAAAACTCCCTACGAACGATGGTGGATTTAAAGCAATTAAATTCGGTAAAACAAACGAAAAAATGTACACAGAATTAAATTCCGACCACCCCATTGACCTTTGCCGTTACCAGGTTATTAATAATTATATGGGCAGAGCCGGACTTATAAACAGCGGCGGTGCTTCGGGCGCAAATGATTTTGCCGATGCTGTAGAAACAGCGGTTATAAACAAACGCGCAGGTGGAATGGGATTAATAACAGGCAGAAAAGCATTCCAAAAACCGATGGAAGAGGGGATAAAAATAGTTAATTTGGTTCAGGATGTTTACCTAAGTAAAGAGATAACAATTGCTTAAATATTAGTTCTTTTTAAGGGCTGTCACGGTCGCACCGTGACAGAGATAATTTATTTGAATTAAACCTATGGGAAGGAGAGGAAGAAATAATTTAATTGAAGAACATTTTTTCTTTGTTACTACAACCGTTGTAGAATTTACCCCTATATTTAATGCACCTCTATTTTGTGATATCCTAATTTTAAACCTTAAGCATTATCAAAAGAAGTATAAATTTAAAATACTTGGCTATGTAATTATGCCTACACATTTTCATTGGATAGTTCAAGTTAATCCAAAATATGGAAGTATATCTGATGTAATGAGAGATATTAAAAAATTTACAGCTTGGCAAATATTTGATGTTCTTGATAAGAGTAAAGATAAATCTCTATCTGACATATTTGAAAAGGCAGCAAGTGGAATTAATGATCAAAGAAAGAAATTATGGATGAAAAGATTTG
>JADFGB010000245.1 GCA_022567875.1 Bacteroidota bacterium
TATGCTAAGTTAAAGAAAGTAGATCCTGAAAGGGCGGCTAAAATGCATCCTTCTTATTGGAAAAGAGTAATTCGTGCTTTGGAAGTATATTATTTAACAGGTAAACCAATAAGTCAATTTCATAAGGAACAAATTGATGCACATCAATATAAGTTTGAAGAATATGTGTTAAATTGGCCGCGAGAAATTCTTTATAAAAATATAGAAACGCGTGTTGATAAAATGATCGAATCTGGTTTTGTAAATGAAGTTAAGATGATCTTAAATAAAGGGTTTTCAAAAAATCTTAATTCATTAAACACGGTTGGATATAAAGAAATTATCTCCTACTTGGAAAATGAAATTTCTTTAGAAAGAGCAATTGAATTAATAAAAAGGAATACTCGCAGATTTGCTAAAAGACAACTAACTTGGTTTAGAAAAAATAAAAATAATTGCTGGATTGATATTCAATCAAAAAAAGATTTGAATATCTTTATGAATAAATTGTTAAAAGAAAAGGCATAATAAATGAAAGATAAAATTAGGATTGCATCCGGTCAAGGTTTTTGGGGTGATTTGATTGATGCACCATATAATCAAGTAACAAAAGGAGAAATTGATTACTTGGTTATGGATTATTTGGCAGAAGTTACAATGTCTATTCTGCAAAAACAAAAGATTAAAAATCCTAAGTTTGGTTATGCAAGAGATATTCCTGCTTTGATGAAGAGGATATTACCTATTTGCATAGAAAAAAATATTAAGGTAATTACAAACGGCGGTGGTGTTAATCCTATTGCTTGTGCAGAAGCTATTATTGATTCAGCAAAAGAAATTGGGATTGAAAAATTGAAAATAGGGGTAGTAGTAGGAGATGATATAAATGATAGAATTGATGAAATAATTGAGTCTGGTTGCGAATTAAATAACATGGAAACAGATGAATCCATTAAGATAATTAAAGAAAAACTATTAAGCGCCAATGTGTATTTTGGTGCTTTCCCTATAGTAGACGCACTTAAACAAGGAGCCGATATAGTAATTACCGGCAGAACAACAGACACCGGTTTAACATTAGCACCAATGATTTATGAATTTGGGTGGAAAATAGATGACTATAATTTATTATCTGCCGGGACTGTAGCAGGACATATCTTAGAATGCGGAGCACAATCAACAGGCGGTAATTTTTTAGGGGATTGGCAGTCAATTGAAAATATGGCGGAAATCGGTTATCCTATTGCGGAAGCTCATCCAAACGGTGAAGTTATAATTTCAAAGCACGAAAATACAGGAGGAAAAGTTTCTTTTGAAACTGTAGCAGAACAATTAGTATATGAGATAGGTAACCCTAAATCTTACATTACACCTGATTGTATTGCGGATTTCACTACAATTAAACTTGAAGATTTGGGAAATAACAAAGTTAAAGTATTTGATGTTAAAGGTGAAAAGGATACACCTACTTACAAAGTGTCGTGTTCATATTCCAGCGGATATTCTGCTGTTGGTACTTTAGCTTATTCGTGGCCGCAAGCATTAACCAAAGCTAAAGCAGCCGATAAAATTTTAAGAAAAAGACTGGAAAACCTTAACCTAATATTTGATGAAATTAAAACTGAATTTGTTGGTTACAACGCAACTCAAGGACCTTTGTCTACCGAAATTGATGAAGATAAAATAAATGAAATAATGTTAAGAATTGCTGTACGTTCAAGCGACTACGCTTCTGTAGAAAGATTCGGAAAAGAAATTGCCCCATTAATTTTAACAGGCCCACCAAGTGTAACCGGTTTTGCCGGAGGCAGACCTAAACCAAGCGAAGTTGTTGCCTATTGGCCTGCTTTATTACCAAAAAATTTAGTTAATCCTAAAATAAAAATTTACGAGTTATAATATGAAAATTAAATTAAAAGATATTGCACACGCAAGAAGCGGCGATAAAGGGGATGCAGGAAATGTTGGAGTAATTGCTTATAGTGATAAAGAATATGAAATAATAAAAAAACATTTGACTGTAGAAAGAGTAAAAGAACATTTTAAAGGTATTTGTTTTGGTGATGTTGAAAGGTATGAATTACCTAATCTACGAGCTCTTAATTTTTTACTTCATAAAACCTTAGGAGGCGGAGGAACTGTTTCGCTTAAATATGATGCACAGGGTAAAATATTAGCCTCTGCTATGCTTAGAATTGAGATAGAAATATAAATTATTTATAAACTAATTTGAGATTATTTTATGTACGACGAAGAATTAAAGACCTTAAAAAATTATAAACTTCGAATCGATGAACTACGAGGTTATCTTTGACGTTGATGAAAAAGAATCAAAGATAAAAACTCTCCAAACTCAAACTACTGAACAAAGTTTTTGGGACGACCAAAAAGAAGCGCAGAAAATTCTTCAAAAAATTAAATCACTTGAAGAGTGGGTACTGCTTTGGAAAGGATTAAATAACAAATGTGAAAATGCAGTTGAGTTTATACAATTGGCACAACTTGAAGAGGATGACTCTCTGATTAAAGAGATTGGTTCCGACATCTGCGAATTGCTGAAAGAAATTGAAGATGTAGAATTCAAAAATATGCTCAGTGAAAGAGACGATTCAAAAAACTGTATCTTAACAATTCATTCCGGTGCAGGGGGTACTGAGGCACAGGATTGGGCTGATATGCTTATGAGAATGTATCTTCGTTGGGGAGAGCAAAATAATTATAAAATGTCTTTGCTTGATATTCTTGACGGTGAAGCTGCAGGAATTAAAAGTGCCACAATCCAAGTGGAAGGTAAATTTGCTTATGGTTATTTAAAAGCTGAAAACGGTGTGCATAGATTGGTAAGAATTTCACCTTTCGATTCAAACAAAAAAAGGCACACTTCTTTTGCATCTGTTTTTGTAATACCCGAAGTTGATGACACAATAGAAATAGAAATTAATCCTGCTGATTTAAGAATTGATACCTACCGTTCCGGTGGAAAAGGCGGACAGAGTGTAAATAAAGTTGAGACTGCTGTAAGGATTACACATTTACCAACAAAAACTGTAGCAACGTGTCAAAGCGAAAGATCTCAATTACAAAATCGGACGAACGCAATGAAGCTTCTAAAGTCTAAACTTTATAAATTGGAATTGGAAAAGCAGGAAGCTGAATTGGATGAAGTGGAAAAAAATAAAATGAAAATAGAATGGGGGAGCCAGATAAGGTCTTATGTTTTTCATCCGTATAATATGGTTAAAGATCACCGAACAAATGAAGAAACATCAGACATTCAAAAAGTAATGGACGGGGATATAAATAAATTTATTAAATCATTTC
>JADFGB010000246.1 GCA_022567875.1 Bacteroidota bacterium
TTAAACTTTGATTGGTGTGCAGTTTCAAGAATAACACCATAATAGTTTTTTGGGTTTTCTTCTTTGATATATTGTTTAAGAGCTAAAGAAGCAACTGCACCATGAGGGTCAATTAGATAATTATCCTTTTTATAGAGATGCTTAATTTCCTTCAAAGTATTTTTGTCTGAGTGGTAACTTGAGTTTATATCTTTTACAATTGAGTAGTGTTTTTCATTATAGATTTTCAAAATTCTTATAAAATTACTAGGGTTTCCCACATCCATTGCATTTGATATGGTTTTGATAGTTGGATTACTTTTAAATATTTTTGTCTTAATATATTTAGAAAAAGCATTATTAATGTTATTTGCGGCTATAAATTTAGTAATTGGCAGCCCTAACTTTTTTGCAAATAAACCGGCTGTTAAATTACCTAAATTACCTGACGGAACTGAAAATATTACATTATCATATTTATCAGTAATTTGTTTATATGCTTCAAAATAGTAAAAAGTTTGAGGTATTAGTCGGGCAATATTAATAGAATTAGCGGAAGTTAAATTTAATTTCTTTTTAATTTCTTTATCCACAAAAGCTTTTTTAACTAAATTTTGGCAATCATCGAATGATCCTTTAATTTCAAGAGCAGTTATATTTTTACCAAAAGTTGTTAATTGTTTTTCCTGGACTTGGCTTACCATTCCACTTGGATAAAGTATATATACATTAATTCCATCAATGCCATAGAATGCTGATGCTACAGCACTTCCTGTATCTCCCGAAGTAGCAACTAAGATATCAATTTTATTGTTCATTTTATTCAAATAATAGCCCATAAATTGAGCCATAAATCTTGCACCGAAATCTTTAAAAGCTAAAGTTGGTCCATTAAATAATTCCAATATTCCTGTATTAGAATTGAGTTTAAATAGTGGCGCTTTAAAATTTATAGCTTTTTCAATTATTGTTTGTAAAGAGTTAAGAGGTATTTTATTACTAATAAATAATTTTGATATTTCAAATGCAATTTCTTGAAAAGTCAAATTATTAAGATTATTGATGAGTGATTTTTTTAACGAAGGTATATAATACGGCATTATTAATCCACCGTCCGAAGCCAACCCCCTCATAATTGCTTCTCTAAAAGAATAATTTAAATTTTGATTATTGGTGCTGTAGTACTTCATTTATTAGTCAAGAATTATGGGTCCTCTTTTATTAATCTTTGATATATAAAATATGGTGTTTAATTTTAAATTATCTGTAACAATTTTTGCAGCATTTTTAATATTTATTGCAATCGATAAAGAATTAGATAATGCAAAAATTGAAGGACCCGAACCTGAAATACTACACCCCAGAGCACCCGCTGAAATAGCAGATTTCTTAATTTCTTGAAATCCTTTTATTGATTTTGCTCTTAAAGGCTCAATTAAAACATCTGTTAAAGATTTAGAAATTAAATCATAATTGCTTGAACTTAAACCGTAAATTAAACCGGCAAGGTTTCCTGTTTGTTGTATAACTTTACAAAGCTCTACTTTTTTTGGTAGAACATTTCTTGCATAACTCGTCTTTATTTCAATTTGAGGATAAATAATTGTACAATAAATATTATTCGGGCATTTTATTTTAATAATATCTATAGGATTATAACTTCTAATTAATATAAATCCTCCGAATAAAGAAGGTGCAACATTATCAGCGTGTATACTTCCACTTGATATTTTTTCCCCTTCTAAGGCGTGCAATAATAATTGCTTTTTCTTTAATTTTAAATTTAATAAATGATTTAACCCGTATACTGCTGCAACAGAACTTGCGGCACTTGAACCTAACCCACTTCCCACGCCCATTTTTTTATTAATTGTTACTTCAATTCCTTCCTTTATATCGTATTTATTCATTAGAGAAGATAAAGCTACTGTTGCTGTATTTTTATAAATATTAAAAGGTAATTTTTTCTTTATACCTGTAATATTATTTATTTTAATTCCTTTAGAATTAGTAAGTTTTAATATTACTTCATCTCCCGGTGTATGCAGCGCGAATCCTAAAATATCATATCCTGGTCCAACATTGGAAACAGTTGCTGGGGCAAATACTTTTATACTATTTTTACTCATTATTACAAATATATTTTTTTAAACAAAAAACTATCACTATTAATTATCAAAATATTACAATAAAAGATATTATAATATTATTTTATACTAAGTAATTAGATGTTCGCAATATATCTATTAGGATACCGGAAGCTGTAAAATCAGGGCCAGCTCCAGGTCCTTTAATTACTAGTGGTTCTTTTGAATAAGTTTTTGTTTTTAACGCTATAATATTGTCAGTTTCTGCTATATTATAAAATGAATGATTTGCATTTAAAGTTTCTATTTTAACTGATGCTTTCCCATTTTCATATTTAGCAATGTAGCAAAGAACTTGATTCATTTTTTTTGCTTGTTCTATTTTTTTAAAAAATTTGTTGTCTAGTTTTTTTAGATTATCTAAAAATATATCTATATCTTTTATTTTTTCTAAATCTTCTGTTAAGAGATTTTCAATTTTAATTTGATTTATTTCAAATTTAATTCCTGCTTCTCTAATTAGTATTAAAAGTTTTCGTGCAATATCTGTACCCCTTAAATCATCTCTTGGGTCTGGTTCAGTATATCCTTTTTTCTTTGCAGACAAAACAGATTCTGAAAAAGATTTACCTTTTTTCAGTGAATTAAAAATATAACTTATTGATCCGGAAAGTACGCCTTCTATTTTTATTATTTTATCTCCATTAGCTATTATGTCTTTAATAGTGTTGATAATAGGTAATGCTGCACCGACATTTGCCCCATATAAAAATTGTACATTATGTAGTTTTGATATATTTTTTAGTTCCAGGTACGTTTTATACTTTCCTGAATTTGCAATTTTATTTGGTGTAACAATAGATATGGATGAAGCTAATATTCTTTTGTAAAATGAAGGTATATAGTCAGTTGGTGTGCAATCGATAAATATTGAATTCGATTTATTTAAATCATTCATCTGATCTATGAATTCATTTGCATTAAATTTTTTATTCGATTGAAATAATTTCTTCTTCCAATTTTTAATAAAAATTCCATTTTCATTAAAAATCATTTTTTTGCTGTTTGCCAAGCCGATTAGTTTAAAGTTAATTTTAAATTCATTTTGTATATAATTTTTTTGCTTGGAAATTAAATTTAATAATTCACTACCCACCAATCCGGGTACAATGAGAAATAAATTAATAGTTTTTTGTTTTGATAAAAATAAAGCATCGTGCAAAACATTTAAT
>JADFGB010000247.1 GCA_022567875.1 Bacteroidota bacterium
AGTTTGGAAATAAATGTTGGGTATACTGGGAAGAGAAGAAACACTGCACTCAAAAGGCAGAAAGCGCAGATCAGATGATACCTTTACAGTAAGTTTAAGGATTTCTAAATTAATAATTTATATTTAATTAATTATGTTCACTTGCCACTTCTTTTGGCAAGTGCGAGAATGCTTCTACCATTAAAATTTTACCATTACAGCCGTTTTAAAGGTTCACTTGCCACTTGCCAACCACCTCGTTTGTTTTTTATTTAACTAATTCTTCTGGAATATCAAATTTACTTTCTGAAAATACAATCTCCTCACATTGTGATATAGCTTCTTTACACCTGCCCATCATCTTGTCATAATTCTGCTCTACTTCATTTATCTCAATGGAAGAGCCATATCTTGCATCTTCTCTCTCATCTACATCAGATTTTACATCTTTATCGCTGTAGACAGTTATTCTATCAATGAACTCATCATCATAATTGATAAGTCCTTTGTCCTTTACATATCTTAAAAATAAGGCAGTGCATTTCTGGTTTCTAGTCTCTACACCAAACTTTGAAAGAATTGCTAAAGCACAGTAATACATAGTATAAAACCATTCCTCTGGGATTTTATAATCCAAACGCTTTTCTTTGTATATCCCGCAAAATTCTAAATTTGTTTTAGCTTTTTGAAGATACTCTTCTGCATTTTTATCGTCTTTTTCAACTACTAGCAGCCCTTTATGCTTCTTCCTTTTATCCTCGTCTTTCTTTGCGTTAAGAAAGCAATTTCTCGTATTTTCTTCTGCTGTCATTTTTTAGATTGTATTTGTTCCATAAATTTAATAAAATTCTCTTGCCCAAATAAAATAACTCCCTTTTTTAAGGCATCTATGAAAGCTTTATTTTCTTTAATTAATTCCTGTTTAAATTCTTCTGATGTAAAGTTAATAGTATGTATTTTCTTTGCCTGTGTTTTCTGTGCTTTATCTAAGGTATTCTGGATTTTTATAAAATCTTTTCTCTTAGCAATATTGATAACGTCAATATCATTTGTTTTTTCTGCTGATTTCAGGATACTTCCATAAATTATAGAAAAGTTAGTAATTTCTTCAAGTTCTGAAAAATTAAATTTCCATCTTTCCTGTTGCTCTGACTCTTCTATTAAGTAAAGCTCAAGAGCTTTTTTTAGAATTATATTATCCCAATTTAACCTTACAACAGATACGCCTGTTTTTCCTTTACCTAGGGGTATTAGTGTAATCAATTTTTCTTCTTTTAGGTTTTTTATTTTTTCATCAAGTTTTTCTTTATTAAGAATTATTCTGTTTATTAAATCTTCAGCAAAATTTTTATCATTTTCATATTCTATATCTTTTAAAATTTCTTCTTTTGTAATAGAATGAGATTCCTGATTTAATTCATAAGCATACAATATTTGTAATACTTTTTCTCTTACAATTCTTCTTTTATAAAATTTTGCCATACACTAATAAATAGTATTAATAAGAAAACACCATACAAATATATACAAGATATAAAGAACTTTTAATCTATTATAATTTTTATTAGACAAATAAAAAGCGCCGATAAGGCGCTCTTTTAATTTAATGAAAATACAATTGGTATGGACACCTGAACATTAACAGGTTTACCTCTTTGCTTGCCCGGGTTAAATCTTGTTGCCTTTACAGCTTTCAATGCATTCCTATCTAAACCGGCACCGAGACCTTTTATTATTATTGCTTTTGTTACAATACCCTTTTTATTAACAAATGCTAAAACATAAACTTTACCTTCAATACCGGCTCTAATAGCAATTTGTGAGTATTTAATTCTCTTTTGTATACCGATTAAACCTCCGATAGGTGTAGGCATTTCTTCAACTGCAACAAAATACTGTGGTTCAGCAATTTTCCTTACTTTTGGAGGTGGTGGAGCTTCTACAATAGCATTTACATCTAAGTCAGTTGAAGCAATATCAATATCTTCCAAAATATCATCAGATGGAGCTTCTATGGGAATTGGGGGTTTTGGCGGGGGTGGAGGTCTGTTCTCCTGTTTTGTTTGTTGAATATCTTCAACATTAAATAATTCTTGTGAAGCTTGAACAATTTTATTGCCCGTATTTGCATATGGGAAAAATTTGAAAGCAGCTATCATAAAAACAAGTGATACGATAATACATATTTCAAAAACACGTTGATAAGTGCGGCGTAGATCAGCTTCTGGTTTTTTTAATTCCGCCATTTTAGAACCTCCAAAAATACAATTTATGTTTTCTTAAATTAACAAATGAACACTAATTTGTCAAATACATCCACTTTCTATATTTATTACAAATTTTATAAAAAAATGTTCCAAATATATTTGACATAAAATTAATTAAATTTCTTTAAAAGAAAATATGTTAATAACACACCAAAAACAACCCCAAGTAAATCGGCACTCCAGTCCAAAAAACTGCAATCTCTTCCGGGAATAAACAGTTGGTGTAATTCGTCAATAATTGCGTAAATTCCAAGAAAAATAATTGTTGAAAAAAATGCTTTTTCTTTTAAGAATGTGAATTTATTTTGAACTAACAGAGCAATATTAAAAAGAAATCCGAGTATAAAATATGCTAATAAATGTTCAATTTTATCATTAAGTTTTATATTAGGTATTTTATTTGAAGGAATACTTGTTGCTATTATCAACACCAACCAATAAGAAATAAGAGGAAAATAAACTGCTATTTTTTTATGTCTTGTTAGAAAGTTAAGCACAGGATTTTATCAAAAATTTTAGTGTGAATGGAATGTTATTTAATATTTCTGCAGCTGTAAAACTTAATTCATTTATCTTAAAAGATAATATATCTGCTGATAAACTGTGTATGTAAACTGCAATAATTATTGCTCTTTCAAGAGATATTTTTTGCGATGCAAAACCTGCTATCAGCCCAGTTAAAACATCGCCGGTACCAAACTTTGCCATTCCAGGATTCCCCGTGCTATTAATAATGGATTCACCTTTGGGTGTGAAAATTATTGTGGGCGCACCTTTTAACACTAAAAAGGCACCCGTATCTTTTACAAATTTATTTCCGAATTTCAGAATATCATTTTGAAGTTCATTTATTGTTAATCCTATAAGATTTGCAAACTCACCATGATGAGGAGTAAGTACAGAATTTTTTAAATTGATTTTTTTATATCTTTTTTTATTCAAAGAAAATATTGCATCGGCATCAATGATAATTTTTTTGGTTTTTCTATTTTTTATAATTGATAAAACTGCGTTTTGAGTTTTAATGTTTCTACCTA
>JADFGB010000015.1 GCA_022567875.1 Bacteroidota bacterium
GGAGCCTGTCTCAAGCTGCTTTAACATTTAGCCTTTCGTACTGCCCCTTTCCATGAAAACAATCATCCCACGTATCAGTTGCAATAACATGGATCAGGCCAATGCCATGCTCCATCCCTTTTCGGGCAGAGGAAAACATATCCTCCATTAAACCTAGATGGGCAAGCAGTACCAAGCTCTGGACTGATTCCCTAATTCTTAACAGCATAGAATAAAAAACCTGACATGGAACAGTTTGGTACTGTGAGCATACTATGGCCCACTGCTTTAATGTCTCGCCTAGCTCAAGGAATTCAATACTGTCCTCAGTGCTAGATGCAAGAAATGGCTGGCGATGGGCTCGAACATATTCAAAAATTTGTTTTCTTTTAGATAATGAATGTATTAGGAATTGAAAGCTCTTGTGACGAAACTTCAGTAGCAATAATATCAGGCGATGAATTACTTTCTAATTTAATTTCTTCTCAAGATTTTCATAAAAAATACGGGGGTGTTGTGCCAGAGCTTTCAAGCCGCGCTCATCTGCAAATAATAATACCCTTAGTAAAACAAGCATTAATAAAATCAAATTTAGAATTGAAAGATATTGATTTAATTTGTGCAACAGCAGGCCCCGGTTTAATTGGAGCTTTGCTTGTTGGTTTTACATTTGCAAAAGGATTGGCACTTTCTCTTGATAAACCATTTATACCTGTTAATCATATTGAAGGACATATTTTTTCCGGTTTTTTAATGGATGAAAAACCTGAATTCCCTTTCCTGTGTCTTGTTGTTTCCGGTGGACACACCTTACTTTTGCTTGTTAATAGCATTACTGATATTGTACAACTTGGTTCTACAATTGATGATGCTGCCGGTGAAGCTTTTGACAAAGTTGCAAAAATGCTGCAACTTCAATATCCTGGCGGACCTAAAATTCAAGAACTTGCCTCAAAGTCAAAAGGTACTGATATAAAATTTCCGATTGCAGTTTTAAAGCAACCTTATGATTTTTCTTTCAGCGGAGTTAAAACTTCAGTTTTAAGATATATTCAAAAAAAAAGTGTTGATGATAGACAATTAGATCTAAATTTGAAAAATGATATTGCTTTTGCATTTCAGAATGCTGTTGTTGACGCTTTGATACAAAATACTGAAAAAGCTTTGCAGAAAATTAATGTTCGTTCTATTTCATTAGTCGGAGGAGTAGCAGCTAATAAATGTTTAAGGGATTCAATAATAAGTTTGGGTAATAAGTACAGTAAAAAATCAATTATTCCAAAATTAGAATATTGTGGTGATAATGCAGCAATGATAGCATTTAGAGGAATGACAGTATTTAATGAGGGAAAAAGATTTGATTTATCCACTAAACCCTTTCCGCATCTTTCAAAAGATGGTTTTAATTTTTAATTATTGTATTATCTTATAATAAAAATTAAAAAAGTTAATAAAAATGTAAAAAATATTTTAAACTATTTTTGCTAATTCTAATTTAAAATAAATGAATCATAAAGAATATAAATCATTACTTGCTGAATTAAATGAATCTAATAAAGATGAAAAAGAAATCCTTCTTGCAAAGTTAAGAAATGAGATGGATTCCTTGGATGAAAATTTAGCAAAAATATTAAACAAAAGAACATATATTTCTGTGATAATAGGTCGTGTTAAACGTGCTTTAAAAATGCCTACTTACAGTCCTGAAAGAGAAAGAGAAATTAGTAAAAAGATAAATAAGTTTGCTAAAAAACCACTTACAATTTCAGCTTTACAGAGAATTTATGAAAGGATATTAGACGAATCAAGAGCAATCCAAAAAAATGATATTGAAGAAAATGAAATTAAATACGGAAAAGATAAATAAGATATTAGAAAGATTAATTGTTTTTGTGAACAAAAAAGAAGTTGTACTTATTACTAGTATCTTTTTAATAGTATGGATGACTCTATATCTTATTCTTTTTACTCCTAATTATTTTGATAAATCCTCTCCTGTTAAATTTGAAATTAATAAAGGAGAAACATTAAATAGTATTGTTAATCGCTTATATGATGTTGGGATTGTTCAAAACAAAATAAATATGTTTTTAGCATGCTATATTTATGGAGCACAGAATAAACTAAGGACGGCAAGATATTATATTCCAAATGGATTGAGCTATTTAGATTTGGTAGATCTTTTTACAAAAGGAAAAGCAGATTTTTTAAGACAAGTTAATATAAGAGACGGATTATCACTTAAATGGATGGCATATGTTCTTAAAAATAAGATATTTATAGATTCTACGTCATTCATAAATTTAAGTTTTGATAAACATTTTATCCGAAGTATGGGGTTACGGAAAAATTCACTTGAAGGATTTTTAATGCCTGGTGAATATGAATTTTATGAGCGGAGCACAGCCAAAGAAGTTATAAAAAAAATGTATAAATCGTTCAAAAAGTTTATAGCCGATTCACTTTGGGAGCAAACTAAAAAATCAAAATATTCATTTGAACAAGTAGTTATTTTAGCGTCAATTGTAAAAGGGGAAACAAATTTAAAAGAAGAAATGCCAATAATTGCCAGTGTGTATTTGAATAGACTTAGAATAGGTATGAAATTACAGGCAGACCCCACAATACAATATTTACAAAAAAATGGTTGGAAGAGATTATTATATGAGGATTTAAAAATCAATTCACCTTACAATACATACAAATATGCCGGCTTGCCACCAGGCCCAATAAATAATCCTGGTAAAACAGCTATCTTAGCAGTATTATATCCTGCTAAAACTAGTTTTCTTTATTTTGTTGCTAACGGAGAAGGCGGACATAATTTTTCAAGAAGTTATAATCAACATTTAAGAAATGTAAAAATATTTAGAAGATGGGTAAAGCATCAAAAAAGGAAAGCAAAACAAAAATCATAATATTTTTTTTAATTATATTATTTTTATCAGGTTGTGCAAATCAGTTGCCGCCTGGAGGGGGTGAGGTAGATAAAATACCTCCAACAATTGAAGAATTCTATCCTCAAAATGGAATAACTAATTTTTTAGAAGATCATATTAGTTTTGACTTTTCTGAATATGTAAACAAAAGGTCTTTTAAAGGAGCGGTTTTTATTTCACCTCAAATTGAAGGAGAGTTGAAATACAATTGGAGCGGTACAAATGTTACTATTGAATTTCCTAATAAGTTAAAAGCTAATACAACTTATGTAGTTACTATAGGGACTGATGTTGCTGATGTTCAAAATAGAAATAAAATGGCTCAATCTTTTTCTTTAACATTTTCTACCGGTAATGAGATAGATAAAAGATCAATCATAGGGAAAGTTTTTGACAACAATCCTTCAGGTGTTATGATCTACGCCTATAAATTAAATGGTGATACTTTGGATCCAAACAAAGTTAAACCTGACTATATAACACAATCCGGAAAAAACGGTTCATATA
Organism: Bacteroidota bacterium; assembly: GCA_022567875.1. Classification (GTDB taxonomy): domain Bacteria; phylum Bacteroidota; class Ignavibacteria; order Ignavibacteriales; family Ignavibacteriaceae. The sequence goes on from JADFGB010000015.1 coordinate 3,426, forward strand.
AACTTGACGGTTTATCTGCAGGTAAATTTAGAGTATTTGCTGTTCGGGATAAGTTCAAGGATTTTTTATTCCAACCAAAACAAGATGAAATTGGAATAAGTAATAGAGATGTTATCTTTATTAAAAATGATACTACTGTAAATAATGTAAATTTCAAATTGACAAAAAATGATTCCGAACCGCCAAGAATAATGAAAGCTATAATGACAGATAGTAAGCACGTTATTGTGGATTTTAGTGAAGATTTAGATCAGCTATCTATCAAATTTAAAAATTTTTCTATTATAGATTCCACACAAAATAAAACATACTATTTTAAAAACATTTATAGAAAGCATCCTAAAAAAGATCAGATAATATTAATTAATGATAACCAATTAATTGGTACTTCTAATTTATTTTTACATTCCTCAAATATTAAAGATGTGCATGGTAATACAACTGAAAAAGATTTTGTAAAATTGATCTTTAGCAATAGAGAAGATACTTCAAAGCCAGGCTTGATTTATACATTCCCTTCTTCAGGTGGAACTGAAACAGATTATGTTGGACAAAAATTTGAATTTTATTTTTCTGATTATTTAGATACCTCAACAGCTAAATCTGGAATTGATTTTATGGACACTTATAACCATAAAATTGGTTTCAGTACTAATTATATTGATGATGCATCGTTTTCAATTAAAGCCAATATTGATTTATTACCTGTAAAAGATTATAAAATAGTAATTGATCTATCAAAGATTAGAAACAAAAACGGTACATCTGCTGACTCAATTTATGTATTTAATTTTACAACAATTAATGGGTTAAATTTTTCCGGTGTTTCCGGTGAAATAAAAAATCTAAATACAGATAATCCTGTTTATATTATTTTAGTCGGAATTGATAAAAGCAAAAAGATTTATAAAAAGCTTTTAGGAAAAGACTTAAAATTTATTTTTAATAGAGTCATTTCAGGTAACTATAAACTTTGGTGTTTTATAGATTCAGATAAAAACGGAGAATACAGTTTTGGTACAGTAGTACCTTTTAAACCGAGTGAAAAATTTTCATATCTTAAATTAAAATTAGAATTAAAACCAAGATGGATGCAAACAGATGTTGTCTTTGATTTTGAAAATAAAATAAATTAAGGAAGTATTCCTTTATTCTCTAAATATAGAGAATTAACTTCTTAATTTATTATTTATAAGTTCAATTATTTCAGCACAAGATATTTTTACTTCTTCATAAATTATTTCTGTCCTTTTTAAAAATTCATTACCAAGAGTCTGATTGGATAAAGAAGTACAATTAATTAGAACATTTAAGAAAGCACCTTCAGCTGCTGTGTTTACAAGAGAAGCGGCAACACCTGCATCTGAAAGTGAATTTTGATTCCCTTTAATAACAATTGTTTTAATATTTGGAAGTATTTGTTTGCATACATTTACAACATCTGAGGGAACTTCCGCTGCACCAAGAGTAGCTTCGTCTATTTTTGCTGCTCTTTCCAGTTTCTCTTTGTCAGTTTCTTTTGGCAATTTAAAAGCTTCCATTACTTTCTCAAATGCCTTGTTGTCTTCATCTGCTAACTCAGAGAATCTATTTTTAAGATTTTCTAATTTATTTTTTAAATCTATCATCTCTGATTCCACATCAACATATTTCTTTTTCCCAATGGTAAGATTGCAAACCATTATTGCCAAACTTGCTGCTAATACTCCACTGAACGCAGAAACATTTCCTCCACCTGGAGTAGGAGCTTTTGAAGATAAACTTTGAAGATAATCGTTTAATGTTATTGAATAATCCATAATACATTCTCTTTATAATTATTTAGTTATATGTATAAAAAAAATTGTTAATTATTAATTGTAAATTATTAATTGTTAATAATATATTCTATAATTTTTTTATCCTTTTCAAATGGTGTAATGCTGTTCAGCCCCAATTTATCAATTGCTAAATCAACTAATTCATTTTCTGTTGCTGATTTGTTTCCGGAATAATATTTTCCGGCTAATATCATTGCATCCAAAGGAACCAAACCTACAATTTCACTACCCATAACTTCAACGGAAAGTCTTTCAGCTTCTCTTTTAACTTCTTCAAAAGCAATATGCATAGGAGTAACAGTGTAGTTTGTCAAGTTCATTGAGACCTGAGATATTTTATGTTTTTCAAGTGCAACACCCATTCCTTTTACATTTTTCAACCTTCCAGGAATACGAATAGTTTTACCATCTACTTTTATAATTTTCCCTTCTTCATCTCTTTTAGGTTTACCCGATTCTCTTAAAACCACTGCTATTTCTTTCGAATATTTTGTATCGGTTGATTTTATATTAACATTGTAAGCAATTAAAAAAAATCTTGCGCCTGTAACTAATGCACCAAGCTTAGGATTAAAAACAGCTTCACCAAAATCAGGGGCCCACTGTTCATCTTTTAATTTCTCTTCAAGTCCTTCGTATTCACCTTTACGAATATTTGAAAGATTACGTCTCTCAGGTTTTCTTGCAGATGCTTCGTATAAATACACGGGAAGATTTAACTCTTTAGAAATACGTTTACCGAACTCTTCTGAAATTCTAATACAATCATCCGTTGTAACGTTTTTAACCGGGATAAATGGTACCACATCTATTGCACCAAGGCGGGGGTGTTCTCCTTTTTGGTAACGCATATCAATATTTTCTGCTGCTGCTTTACAGACATTTAATGCTCCCTCTATTATGCCGGTTTCATTTCCGGCTAAAGTTACAACAACTCTATTGTAATCAGCATCCGGTTCTAAATTCAATAATTTAACACCTTCAGTTTTATTTATTGAATCCTTTATAACATCAAAAGTTTCGTTTCTTTTTCCCTCACTAAAATTTGGAACACATTCAATAATTTTCAAAATCATACTCCGTTTTTATCAAAAATAACTTTACCTTTTTTAATTGTTTTTATGTTTAAATTTTCAGTCGTTTGATAGATTAGGTCAGCATAATTATCTGTATCATAAATTGACAGATCAGCCTGCTTTCCTATTTCTAAACTTCCTATTTTATCACTTAAATTTAATGCTTTTGCAGAATTGATAGTATAGGCTGAAATTATCTGCTCTATGCTCATTCCCAATTTCAATGCTGCCAAACTCATTATAAAACTGATGTTTGAAATATTGGAAGAACCCGGATTAAAATCAGTAGCCAAAGCAATTATTGCATTTTTATCAATTAGTTTTTTTACCGGCGAATATTTATGATTAAGAAAATAAGATACTCCGGGTAGTATAACACAAACCATATCTATATCAGAAAATTTTGAAATATCGTCGTCGGTTATTACTTCCAAATGGTCAACGCTAATTGCATTATTTTTTAAAGCCGTATCAATTCCGCCTATGCTGTTAAATTGATCTGTATGAAGTTTGCATCTTAATCCCAATTCAATTGCCTTATTAAAAATTAAATCAACTTCGTTTTTTGCAAATGCAGTAGATTCACAAAACGCATCGCAGGCGGTTGCAAGTTTTTCTTTGTTTATAGCCGGTAACATTTCATTAATGATCAAATCTATATAACCATTTCGATTATTAGAAAATTCTTTTGGTATTGTATGAGCACCTAAAAATGTTGAATGAATATCAATGGGAAATTTTTTATTGAGTTGATTGATTACTTTTAGAAGTTTTATTTCATTTTCAAAATCAAGTCCATAACCGCTTTTAATTTCTAAAGTAGTAACACCCTGTTCAATAAAATGTTGAACTCTTTTAGAAGCAATGTTAAATAATTTTGTAAAGGACGTTTCTCTTACGGAGTTAACAGTTTTGTTTATTCCTCCACCGCTTCTGGAAATATCTTCGTAAGAAACTCCTTCTAATTTTTGTTTAAATTCATCTGCACGCGAACCCGAAAAAACAAGATGTGTGTGGCATTCAACTAACCCTGGCATTACAATATTATCTTTAGCATCAATAATTAAATCAAATTGATTTTTTTTTACAGAAGTGTTTGGAATAAAATCCTTTATTAAATTATTTTCAATTATCAGAGAATGGTCTTCGATAGTTTCAATATTATTTAATTCGTTTCCTCTTTTATAGCCTATTCCTTTTGTGTTTACAGTAATTATTTGTGAAGGATTTAAGATTAACAAATGCATTAAAATTTAATATTTATGTTAGCGATAATTGTTTATTTTTTCTCTGACTATCCTAACATTACTGTAACCCAACTGCTCTAATTTTAAGTTTAAATCTTCAGCTAATGAATGTACAGTAAAATCTCCTATTTGAACATTATAAAATGGTGGGTCAAATAAAATGTAAACATGTTTCTGATTTATTTTTGATAAAACTCTGTATTTCATTCTTCTTGCTTGTTCAAGGTTATCAGTTGATAAAATTTGTACTCTAAATCCGTTTACCTTTTCAAATACATTTGAAGTATCAGTGCTATTAGAAATATCATCATTATAACCGTACCAAATATTAAGATGTGAAGGTAGTGTAGTATTTGTATTAGGTTTAACTTTTATCTTTGTTCTATAAGGAGTAATGATAAAGTCTTCTTTAATTTTTTCAGTACTTATTTTTTTATTTGTTTTTTCCCTGGTTTTATCTTCATTACTAATTTTGGCTGAAGAACTGCAAGAGATTAGCATGAAAGAAAGTATTAATAAAAATAAAACAGTTAGAAGAGACGATAAGTTACCAATGGAAGTACAAGGTCAATATGCAAATTTACAACCAGAAGTTACAAGCTTAATACAAAAGCATAGAAGGTATAGGATGAATGGCTAAAAAAAGAATATTTAAATTTGTAAATAAAAAAAAGGTTCTTGCGTCTTTTGAAACTAGAAATAAAAAATTTATAATGGCTGTTAGAACTGAACTTATATTAGGTGCAGACGAATTTATAGAACATATAAGAGCTTTTTGGTATTCAGGAAGACGAGCAGACGATACTGGGTTGAATAAACTTTCAAAGGCATTACATAATTTTTGGACAAGTGAGCCTACACAAGGAACAAATTTTATAGGTGTTTCAATGAAACCTAAAGTTAACTATGCAATAATGCACGAACAACCAGGAAAAAAATTAGGTGAAACTGAAAACATATTAAAGAAAAGAACTGATATCCTTGGAGATTTAAATAACAATTTAATAGGTGGAGCCTTTTTTAAGAAAGTAATTAAGAACGCAATGAAGAAGGCTTTTTAGGATTATTATGAGTATTACATTTCCAATCGTAACTAAAAATTCTAGGGCTGATACTATTGTTGACTCCATAGATTTAGGTACAACGAACGCTACTGGAAAATTAAGATTAAAAGATTCTTCAAACAATACCTTAACTGAACATTTAATGTCTAACCCTGCTTTTGGAGCTGCTTCGGGAGGTGCGGCAGTAGCAAATTCTATAGGAGATGGTACTGGGCTAATTACAGGTCAAGCAGTTACATTTGATTTAATTGATAGAGATGAAGTTTTAATATTTAGTGGAACTGTTGGAGCAGTTGGAAGTGGTGCTGATTTGGAGTCGACAACATCTTCCACAGCTATAGCAATCTCAGAAAATGTACCTATTACATCGTTAACTTATGTAGAGGTAAGTTAATGCCTAGTTTTTCAGGATCTCCAACTGTTAATCCAAGTATTACCACTGGATTATTAAGTATAGTTAAGGCTCGTTCTGTAAGAACTAGAATAAGAGAAGCTTTAGCCGATGGAATTAAAAATAGAATCAATAAAAATGATGGGTACTTTTTTAATATTGGTGAAGTACATGTAAATGCTCCAGCTAATAATGGGAATAGAAAAGCTTTTCCTTCGGTAGATATATTGTGGGTTACAGAGAGATATACAAATAATCGTCGAGGTGGGGGTAGTTTAGGTGGATTTAATAAGTTTGCAACTATTCTCATAGATGGTCATCTTTTTGAAGATAAATGTAATCTTTTAATAGAAGATATAGTTTTGATGAGAGAAAATTTTGTTGCTGATATTGAAAGATTTGTTGGTAATTTTTTCTTTATCCCAGATTCATCTGGAGATGAAACGGCTTTTAATACCATACCAATAAATAATGATACATATGGAATAAAATCTACTGAACCATTAGGTGGAGTAGAAGTTATAATAGAGGTTTCTTATAGGATAGAACAAAAAAACCCAACACAAAGTTTTTAAAAGGAGAATAAAAAAATGTTTTTAACAAATAAAACAACTATAATTGCAGCTTTGGAGGGTACTTCTTACGATGTGGCAGGAGAGACTCTAACAAGTACTGACTTTGATATTCGTATAAGAAATGACGTAACTTATACTCTTGAGATGGATGAATACAGGAGGAAATATCTCGAAGGTACTTTAGACCATGACTTATCTGTAATAGGAAGACAGCGAGGAACTTTTACTTTTACCGTGGATATGGCTCCAAGTGCCACAGGCTCAGAAGATGTTCCACCTCCCTGGAGTAAACTATTACAAGGTTGTGGGTTTGAGGAAGAGATACATGCTACCTTTGGAGTAAGTTGGAGGCCACACTCAGATTTTACTCATATACCTCTTACTGTTCATGTAGTTGAACAATTGGAGGGGGCTTCTGCTGACATGCTTGTGACAAGATATCAGGGTGTTATGGGTAATGTAACTTTTGTTATTGGTACTGTGGGCGAACCTGTTCAAATGAATTTTGATTTTTCGGGTGCATTTATATCTATGGAAGATTTGGCTTTTGGTTCCCGATTAGTCCCAACTGATCTATCTACTGTTAAACCTGGAGCTATATTAGGTTCTACTGTTACTGTAAACGGTGTGGCTCAAGATATAGATACATTTGAATTTAACATGAATAATTCTATACAAGAACATATTGACCCATCTAGAGGCACAGGTCTACGAGGATTTTATAAGGATGCTTATGAACCTCAACTAACTTTAGACCCGACTTTAAAACAAATTTCTGCTGAACCTGTATATACAGAATGGTTAGCTTGTACTCCTGGCGTTATATCTGTTATTACTGCACCTGCTCAAACAGGACCAGTATTAACTTTATCTGCTCCCGCAGCACAAAGAATTGCTTTAGATATAGGTGACCGTAATGGGGCTAGATTAGCGGGTACAAATTTTCTTTTGACTAAAGGTGCTCCTGCTGGTAACGATGTATTTGAAATTTTACAAGGCACTAAGTCTTAATAAACAACAACAATAAAAAGAAAGGTAATAATATGGAAGAGACAATAATAAACAGAGTTCTCGATAATGATACTAGAAAAAAACTTATGGAAGCTGGTGCATTTGGCTTTACTAAAAATAAAGAATTCCCATATGTACCAGAGTCAGTAAGAGAAAAAGATGAAAACGACATCTATAAGCTACCCAAAGAATATTGGCCTGTGTTTAAATTTAAAGGTAAGGATGGTGTCGAATCTGCCAATATGGAAAAAGACCTTGGATATATGCAGATGGTTAAAGAAAATGGAAAGGACGTTCAAAATTGGATTAGCAAGTCCGGTGCATCAAGAATAAAAGTTTTAATGGATTGTGTTAAGGGCTGGAAAAATTATTATGATTCGGAAGGTAATGAAATACCTTTTAGGCATAATAATGGAATGGTTAACAAAGATTCAATAGCTAGAATACCTTCAGCATGGGCTATAGAATTTGTCAATGTTATAATTGAAAGAACAGTCTTATCCCCAGAGGAACTGGAGGGTTTAGAATCCTAGCGGGGTATCATTCTGGTGTCATACCCTCTGCTCCATGTAAGGTATGCCCCTATAATGATAGTATTGGTAAACGTAGAGGATGCAAAGGTCAACCCGCACCTAGCATAGTTTTAAAAGAAGAACATGATGGAAAAGAGATATGTTATTGGAATTGTCCAAAGTTATTTATACCACAAAGTATAATACGTTGGCATAAAATATATAAGTATCATAAAGACTTTCCTGGAGCTT